>JBKJZQ010000056.1:0-2820 GCA_046715095.1 Actinomycetota bacterium
GGTGGAGGCTGCGGAGAAGGAGGCGGCGCAGGTCCCGGACCCGGAGTCGGCCGAAGCCCTCATGGCTGCTCTGCCGCTCCTGGACGTGGACTGGGAGCTTCAAAGCGATCAGAAGTTCCGCGACCTGCTGACGGCACTTAACTTCGAGGCGAGCTACGACCCGACTAAGCGCGAGCTGACCATCAGGGTGACGTTGGTTCCCGAGCTGACGGACCCTGATGGGCCGCGCGCTCCCCTTTTGTCTGTGCCCCCGGCAGGATTCGAACCTGCGCCCCTCGCTCCGGAGGCGAGTGCTCTATCCCCTGAGCTACGGGGGCCCTGGGACCACAAAGTAGAGCATACGGACCGGTGGCGGCCCGCCGCAGTGGGTTTAGCATCCCCGCATGGGCCCCCGCAAGAAACGCGTGCTGGTGTGTGATGACGATCCGGTGATCTTGCGCCTGCTCCAGGTGAATCTCGAGCTCGAGGGCTACGACGTACTCTCCGCCACCAACGGGGTCGAGGCCGTGTCGGTGGCCACCGCCGAGGATCCCGACCTCGTGATCCTTGACATCATGATGCCCAGGATGGACGGCTACGAGGCGTGCGAGAGGATCAAAGGGAACGTCAAGACGAAGGACACACCGATCATCTTTCTCTCCGCGAAGGCACAGCTGGCAGACATCGAAAGAGGCACGGTCAGCGGCGTCTCCGAGTACCTCACGAAGCCCTTCGACCCTGCACAACTCGTGGCCGTGATCGAACGGCTGGTGCGTGATTGAACGATGGCTGAGGTGACCCGGCGTCTCGGCGAGATCGTCGCGGAGGCGCTAACGAGGGCGAAGGCCGACGGTCTGATCTCAGGCGATGTTCCCGAGCCGGCGTTCGAGCACCCCCGCCGCAAGGAGCACGGCGACTGGGCGACCAACATCGCGCTCGTTGCGAGCGGTGGCGGCGATCCGCGTGCGCTTGCCGGCGCGATCGTCGAGCGCCTGCCGGAGTCGGACATCATTCGGAGCGTCGAGGTCGCCGGACCCGGGTTCCTCAACTTCCATCTCTCCCCGAAGTGGCTCCATGAGGTGGTCACACGCGCGGCTACCCCCGGTTCCGCTTTCGGGCGGTCGGACGTTGGGGCCGGAGAGAAGGTGAATGTCGAGTACGTCTCCGCGAACCCGACCGGACCCGTGAACGTTGTATCCGGTCGACACGCGGCGGTCGGCGACGCGATCGCCAGCTTGCTCGGTGCCACCGGACACGACGTGACGCGCGAGTTTTATATCAACGACGCCGGCCGTCAGATCCGGCTCTTCGGCGAATCGGTCGGCGCGCGGTACCTCCAGCTGCACGGCAGGGAGGCCGCCGTGCCGGAAGACGGATACCAGGGTGACTACCTGATCGACGTCGTTAAGGAGATCTCGGACGACATCGGCGATGAACTTGTGGACGCCCCCTTAGAGGAACGGAACGCCCGGCTGGGCGAGCTCGCGCTCGCCAGGATGCTGCATCAGATGCGGGCAACGCTCGACAGGTTCGGCACCACGTTCGATGTGTGGTTCTCGGAGAAGTCCCTTCACGACGCCGGTTCGGTGGAGGCGGCGATCGGATCCCTGCGGTCGAGCGGTTACGTCTACGAACGGGACGGTGCGGCCTGGTTCCGGTCCTCGGACCTCGGTGACGACAAGGATCGGGTGCTGGTTCGCTCAGACGGAACCCCGACCTACCTGGCGGCCGATGCGGCTTACGTGCTCGACAAGTTCGGGCGCGGGTTCGATCGCTTGCTCTACCTGTGGGGGCCCGACCATCACGGCTCGATCGCTCGTTTCCTCGCCGCCGTCGAGGCGCTTGGCCTCGAACGGGATCGGGTCGAGGTCTCGATAGTCCAGGTCGTGTCGTTGCTGAGAGGCGGTGAGGCGGTCAAAGCCTCCAAGCGCGCCGGTGTCGTCGTGCCGCTCGAGGAGCTCATCGATGATGTGGGCCCCGACGCAGCGCGGTACATGTTCCTGCAGCGTTCGATGGAGGCGCCGCTCGATTTCGATCTCAACCTCGCGCGCGAGCAGGCCCCCGAGAACCCGGTGTTCTACGTTCAGTATGCGCACGCACGTATCTGCTCGATCCTCAGGAAGGCGACCGACGAGGGTGTGGCGGTGGACGTCGCTTCGGCGCCGCTCGAGAAGCTCGTGCACGATTCGGAGGACGATCTGATGCGCTCCCTTGCGACCTACGAGGACGTCCTCTCCGACGCCGCGCTCATGCGGGCACCCCAGAGGCTCACGCGTTACATCGAAGACCTCGCGTCCACGTTCACCTCCTTCTACCGGGACTGCAAGGTCGTGACCGACGATGCGGATCTCACCTCGGCCCGGCTCGCTTTGTGCGTCGCGACGAAGAACGTCGTCGCGGATGCGCTGTCGCTCCTCGGAGTCAGCGCACCCGAGAGCATGTAGTCGTGCGTTTCCTTCAGCTCGACGTGTTCACGGACACCCCTTACCTGGGGAACCCGCTCGCGGTCTTCCCCGAGGCGGATGGTCTGTCGACCGAACAGATGCAGGCCATCGCAGGCGAGATGAACCTGTCGGAGACGACGTTCGTCACCTCGGCCGATGCCGTGGGCTACACGGTGCGCATCTTCACCCCGCGCGAAGAGCTGCCGTTCGCCGGCCATCCGACGATCGGCACGTGCTGGGCCATGCGGCACCTCGGCATGGTCGCCGGCGACCACGTGATCCAGCGGAGCCGCGCGGGCGAGACGCTGGTAGAGGTCGACGGCGAGCGGCTCTGGTTCGAGCGGACCGGAACCGCACGAGCGGACCTGAGGGACGGCGACCTCGGGATCGGGGCGAC
>JBKJZQ010000057.1:0-8513 GCA_046715095.1 Actinomycetota bacterium
CCGGCGACGACTTCAAACTCATGGTGCGTATAACCAACGAGTCCGGTGAGACGCTGGGTGGATAAGTCATCTTCGTCGGGATGTACTACCGGGTGCGAACCGATCCGAGCTGCACAACCGGTTCGACCTCACGAGCTTCGAGGCACCGGGGTCGTTCCCGATCGAGTACGGCGACAGCCTCGAGCCGGGGGAATCGGTCGTGAAGACGATCCGTGAACCCGTGAGCGAGTCTCCCGTGCTCTCCGCCGCCCCCGACAACGGCGTCTATCCCTTGAAGCTCAGCGTCGTCGATTCGTTGGGAACCCCGCTGGGCTCGATCTCGACGCAGCTCCTCTATTACCCGATCCCTCCCGATCCCCCGAACCTCGCGATGAACGCCACGTTCGTCCTCCCGATCAACGACTTCCCGGCCCGCGCCCCTAGCGGCGTCTTCACACCGGCCGAGGACGGAACCTATCCACTCGAGACCGCCGTCGCCGAAGGTGGCTGGCTATTCGAGACGTTCGAGACGTTGCGCGCCGAGCTCGAGCGCGCAGCCACGCGAGAACCCGCCGGGCGAGGTGGGAAGCAGACGATCCCCCCGAACCTTCGACTGGCGATCGTTCCCGGCGCGCGACTCGTCGAAGAACTCGACGACATGGCCACGGGCTATCTCAAAGAGGTGGATGGGGAGGTTGAACGGATCGAGGAAGACGATCCGAGCGCGCAGGCCGCCCGGGACATGCTGGACGTGATGACGGAGGTCCTGTCGTCGCCTTCGGTCCAGGCGGTGGCCGCGCCCTATTCGTTCGCTGACCTTCCGTCTCTTGCCCCGTACCCTTTGGAGATCGCCAACCAGCTCGCCGAAGCAGACGCCATCTACAACAGCGTTCTGGACGTTCCGTTCAACCGTGAATGGATCTACGCGCCGGGTGAACGACTCGATTCCGACTCCCTTGAGGAGCTCTGGTTAGGAAGCTCGCCCGGTCACACCTTCCTCGACCCGGACTCACTGGTGTCGCCCGAAAACATCGATCTCTCCGGCTGTCCGAGCGCCCAGTTCTCCGCTACCTGTCCTGTGGAGATTCCGGTGGGAACGGAGTTCCTCACCGGCTACGCGCTCGATCCCGGCGTCCAGGAGCGCATCACCGAGATGACCCGGGTGGCCGCGACACGTTCCGACATGCAGCGCTTGTTCGCGGAAACCTCGATGATCCGCGAGGAGGAGCCGAGCCACGGCGATCGCATCATCCAGATCATCGTCCCCGCGGGATGGGTTCCGACTCCGGGAACCTTCCGGACGTTCATCGGCGGACTCGCCAAGGCGCCGTGGCTCGAGATGATGACTCCCGGTGAGGGGTTGGCGGCCGCCGACGCTCTCGCTCCCCGGGAGATCATCGCGGAAGCGCCGCAACATCCCACACAACCGGAACCTGAGGACTTCGAGGAGGTCCTGGCCGCCGGGCGCGCGGTCGAATCGTTCGCGACGATCGAGCCGCCGCTGGGCGCGCTGACCCGGCTCCGGCGGAACGTGCTCGTGGCGTTCGGTCGCGTTTGGTGGGGGGACCGCGCCTCGACCGGTCTCGACTACGCGACCAGCTCGGTCGATGAGATCCGTGGCGAACTCGACAAGATCGGGGTCGACGGTGCCGATACGACGCTCTCGTCGCGGAAGGGAACGATCCAGTTGGTCGTGCACAATGACACCGAGTATGAGGTGAATATCGGGATCGAGCTCAAAGGCAGCATCGACGTCGACGATTCCGAGCTGGAGCTCGCCCTTCCGAGCGGTCGGCAGACGGTCACGATCGACGTGACCGCGCTGACCAGTGGGATCTTCGGGCTCGACGTTCAGCTCCGGACCCCGGACGGGGGCCTTGCCATCACCGAGCCCAAGACGATCACGATCCGTTCGACCGAGTACAACCGGATCGCGCTCGGGATCACGTTCGGCGCGCTCGCCTTCCTCGTCCTCTTCTACGTGGTCAGAGGCATCCGGCGGAGACGCGCTTGAGCCTCGCCCGTGCCACTGCGGTGATGACGGTCGGCACCGTCCTCTCTCGCATCACGGGACTTCTCCGCATCGCCGCGATCGTCGCCACGCTCGGCGTCGCCGAGGACCGCCTGTCCGACACCTACAACCTCGGCAACACAGTCCCGAACATCATCTACGAGCTGATCCTCGGCGGGATCCTCACGTCCGTCTTCGTACCGGTCTTCGTCCAGCTGCTCGAGAAGGAGGGGAAAGAGAAGGCGTGGGTGATCGCGTCGTCGATCATCAACATCTCTCTGATCATCCTGACCGCGATGACGGTCGTCGGGATGTTCGCGGCTCCGGTGATCGCACATATCTACACGTCGGGGGTTCCAGAAGCACAGGCTGCCGTTCAACGGGACGTCCTGACGTTCCTGATCAGACTCTTCATCCCTCAGATCATCTTCTACGGCCTCGCCGCGCTAACCGCCGGCTTGCTGAACGCGAACAAGAAGTTCGCAGCACCCATGTACACGCCGGTGCTCAACAACCTCGCCGTGATCGTGATCTTCATCGCGTTCCATCAGGCGTACGGGGATGTCGGCGGACTCGCAGGCGCCACCCGGTGGCAACTCGTGATCATCGGAGGGGGAACAACCCTCGGGGTCGCGCTGATGGCGATCGCGCAGCTGCCATTCCTCAGAGGGCTCGGCCGCTACCGGTTCACGCTCTCGGGTGTCAAGCATCCCGCAGTGAAGAACCTCGCGCGGCTGTCCGTGTTCGTGATCGGTTACGTGATCGTGAATCAGATCGGCTATCTGGTCGTCCAGGTCCTTGCGGCATCGAACCAGGGAGACTTCGCCGCGTACATCACCGCGTTCACGTTCTTCATGCTGCCACACGGCTTGTTCGCGGTTTCGATCATCACCGCGCTGCTGCCGGGGATGAGCGAGCTCGCCGTGAACGAGAGGTGGGACGAGTTCCGGCTCCGGCTCTCCACCGGCATCCGGACCACCGCGTTGTTGATCTTCCCCGCGGCGGTCGGGTACCTCGTCCTCGGGGAACCGATCGTGCGCTTCATGCTCGAACGCGGCGTCATGACCGCCGAGTCGACCGAACTTGTATCCGGGGTTCTCCGCCTGTTCGTCATCGGGCTTCTCCCCTTCTCCACGTTCCAGCTGTTCCTGCGCGCGTTCTACTCGATGCAGGACACGAAGACGCCCTTCCTCATCAACTGCGCGTCCGTCGCGCTCAACACAGCGGTGAACCTGGCGGTCTACGACCGCTTCGGGGTCAGGGGGTTGGCCGCCGGGCACGCCATCGCCTACACGTTCGGGGTCTTCCTCCAGGCGCGCTCACTCTCCAAGCGGATCGGGGGCCTGGACGGCGCCGCGATCGTCAGATCCGTGGGTAGGATCGCCATCGCTGCGGGAGGGATGGGAGTCCTCGTGTGGCTATCGTCACGAGCGCTGAGTGGGGTTCTGGGGTCGACCTTCGTTGATCAGACCATCGGTCTTGCCGTGCCGGTGCTGGTGGGGGTGGTGAGCTATCTCGTGCTCGCTCGTTTGTTGCACGTACCGGAACTGGATTACGCGAAGGGTCTCCTGACCCGGCGCACCGTCAGAGGAGGATGATCTAGATTTTGCGGACCGACGAAAGAGGTCTCATCACGGGGTTCGTGATCAGGATGGTCCTCGGCCTCGTGATCGCGGGGGTGGTCCTGTTCGACCTGGGGGCCGTCGCGGTCAACTTCTTCAGCGTGGATCAGACGGCCGGAAAGGTGGCCGAGACCATCGCGGGACAGATCGCCAACAATGAGCTCGACCCTTCCAACCCCCGCGCCGTCCGCAAGGAGGCTCGGAGGATGGCGAAGGAAGATGGCGCCAAGCTGATCGAGTTCGAAGCGAGCGGCTCGAGCGTCACCATCAGCCTCGAGAAGGAGGCGACGACGCTGATCGTGAAGCGGGTTCCCGCCTTCCGCGACTGGGGTATGGCCACCGCGGAAGCCCGGGCGTCGGGCACTTAGCATCTATCTCATATGCCTTCAGAACTAGACACGCTTGCCGAGCGCTACGTGCTCGAGAGCCCCATCGCCAGCGGCGGGATGGGGACGGTGTGGCATGCGCGAGATCAGGTCCTCGCCCGTCCAGTAGCGGTGAAGATCCTCAACCACGATCTCGCCGACGACGAGGCGTTCGTCGCCCGCTTCCGGAGCGAGGCCCTGGCGGCCGCCCGCCTGACGCATCCTCACATCGTCGCCATCTACGACACGGGCGTCGAAGCCACCGACGGCGCCGACCGTCACTTCATCGTGATGGAGCACTGCGGTGGCGGAACCCTCACGGAGTTGGCCGCGAGCGAGGGCCGGTTGGATCCGAACCGCATCATCGACATCGGGGTCGACATATGTTCCGCGCTGGGACACGCTCATCGACACGGGGTCATCCACCGTGATGTCAAGCCGGCCAACATCCTGTTCACCCCCGACGGAGGCTTGAAGGTCGGTGACTTCGGTATCGCCAAGGCGGCCTTCAGCGACGCCGAGATCACCACCACCGGCATGATCCTTGGAACGGTGACCTACATCTCTCCCGAGCAGGCGAACGGGGACGAACCCGACGCGCGCTCGGACCTCTATTCGCTCGGCATCGTCCTCTACGAGCTCCTCACCGGTAGACCTCCATTCCAGGCCGACAGCCAGATAGCGACGGCCATGAAGCACATGCGCGAGGAACCTCCCGATCCGCGCAGCATCCGCGCCGGGGTTCCCAAAGGGCTCGCCGCGGTCGTGCTGAAGGCGCTGGCCAAGAGCCCAGACGAGCGCTACGACTCGGCCGAAGACCTCGCCGAGGCTTTGAGGTCGTCGCATCGGCGCGGAGGAGAGAGAGGAAGGGGAGGAGGAGGAGACACCGCGGTCCTGGGGCGCCCGGCCTCGCCCACCGCGCCGCTCTCGAGCCCTCCCCCACCCGAGCCGGCGAGCCGGCGAGAGCGCGACTACCGCTGGCTGATCCCGTTGCTCATCGTTGCGGCCATGGCGGCGGCGCTTGCGCTGATCCTCCCGCGCGTGCTCGACGACTCGCCCGGTGACACCAACCCTGGAGGCGGGGACTCGGGCGGTGCCGCGGCCGCGATCGAGGTACCGGCGCCGGTGGACTTCGATCCCGAGGGCGACGACGGCGTCGAGCACCCCGAGCTCACCGGCGACGTCGTCGACGGCGACCCCGCGACGCAGTGGACCACGTCCGACTACAACGATGCGCTGACCCTGACCAAGTCCGGGGTCGGCTTGCTGTTCGATCTCGGAGAGGCGACCGAGGTGTCGGCCATCGAGGTGACCGGGAACATCGGCAGCTTCGAGATCCGAGCGGGCGACGACGACCCTCAGGAAGCCACCGATCTCGATGTCGCCGCAACCGAAGATCAACCGTCCGGAACGACCAAGGTCACGCTCGATGAGCCGGTCACCGCGCGCTACTGGCTCGTGTGGATCACCGCTTTTCCCGGCGGCGGTGGAGGGAACGCCCAGATCGGAGAGGTCGGTTTCTTTGGCCCCTGACCGGGCCGACCACGAGCTCCTCGAGGCCTACCTCGCCGGTGACGAGGCGGCCTTCACCGAACTGATGCACCGCCACGAGAACCGCATCTTTGCCCTGGCGCTGAAGATGACCGGGAACCGGGCCGACGCATTCGACGCCACTCAGGACGCCTTCATCCGGGCATTCCGGAACGCGTCCAAGTTCCGGGGCGATTCCGCCTTCGGGACGTGGCTCTACCGGATCGGGCTCAACTCGTGTCACGACCTCCTGCGCAAGAGGAAGAGGGACCCGATCCCGGAAGAGGAGATCGAGCAGGCCGGCGAACATCTCCCCGGGGTCGACGAGCAGGTGGTCCTCGGGATGGAGCTCACCGATGCGCTCGGCTTGCTCCAGGAGGACTACCGCGAGGCCGTGGTCATGCACGATCTCGGAGGCATCCCCTACGCGGAGATCGCGACCATCACCGCGGTCTCGATCGGAACCGTGAAGTCCCGCATCTCGAGGGGGCGAAGGAAACTCGCCGAGCTCCTGGAACACAGTGCGTCCCCCGATGCGTCGAAGGGAGGACGATGACGACCAGCGGAAGTCACGAGCGCTTCTCGGAGCTGATCGGACCCTTCCTGAGGCAGGAACTGTCTCAGGACGACGCCCGGGCTCTCGAGGAGCACCTCTCCACCTGCTCTGATTGCCGGGCCGAGGTGGCGGCTCTGCGCGCCCTGACCGCGGCGCCCGGGAGCCTGACCGAGAGCGAGCGCCGGGATCTGCACGACGGGATCAAAGCCGCGCGGGACGAAAAGGTCCTCGCCACCGTCGTCCCGCTGTCACCCCGCTGGGCGACCGCAGGCAAGGCGCTCTCGGCCGCGGCGGCCGTCGCGCTGATCGCGGCCGCCGGTATCTGGATCGGGACCTCGGGCACGGACGACTCCGGCCAGAGCTCCGCCGCTGGTGGCGGAGGCACCACCGAGGAGGCGCCGTCCCCAGAGAGCGCGAGGAAGGGTCGGCCCCAGCCATCCTTCCTGGGTGCGACCCCTCTGGCGGCGCAGGACTCCGGCGACGACGAGGAGTCTGAGAGCAATACCGAGCAAGCCATCTTGTCCGCCTCTCCGGAGTTGGACCGGCAGCTTCTCACCGATCTTGCCGATCTTGCCGAGGGCGGACCCCTCTTCCAGAACTTCGCCGACTACTACTCCGCTCCGGTTCCGCTTGAGGAGTCGAGACTTGCCTTGCGCGCCCTCGCTAAGCAAGCGCCGGGGGCGGACTTCCGGGCCCAGGTCGAAGACTGTGGCGGTGGATACCTGGCCTCCCGTCCCGGCACCGGGCTGTCGGTCGCGGCGCTGCTGGGGAACTACGAAGGCGAAGAGGCGCTCGTGATCGGGTTCGCCGCCACGGAGGATCCATCCGGACCGCTCAACCGCTACACCTACGTGATCTGGCGTGCCGGCAGTTGCGACGCGCCGCTCTCATCGTTCGGGGGCACGCTCCTGCGCTAGTGGCGCTAGGAATGTTCCGTCCGTCGAGGCCGTTCGGTATCGTGTGACCAATATGAGCGACGACCTCCGCAAAGTAGTGATCATCGGGTCCGGACCTGCCGGGCTGACCGCGGCGATCTACGCGGCACGTGGCGATCTCCACCCGATCATGATCGAAGGCATCGAGGCCGGCGGGCAGCTCATGTTGACCACCGAGGTCGAGAACTACCCGGGGTTCATCGACGGCATCTTGGGCCCAGACCTCATGGGGGCCATGCGCAAACAAGCGGAGCGCTTCGGGACCGAGTTCCTCACCGACAACGTCACCGAGGTCGACTTCGCCGAGCGACCCTTCACGATCCGGACGCCGGGTCGCGTGATCAAGGCCGAGTCGGTCATCATCTCCACCGGAGCCAGCGCCAGGATGCTGAACGTTCCGGGCGAGAAGGAGCTGGTCGGTCACGGCGTCTCGACGTGTGCGACCTGCGACGGTTTCTTCTTCCGCGACAAGGACCTGATCGTCGTCGGTGGCGGTGACTCGGCCATGGAAGAAGCAACATTCCTCACGAAGTTCGCCAGGAAGGGCACGGTGGTCCACCGGCGGGACTCTCTTCGCGCCTCCAAGATCATGCAGGACCGCGCGTTCGCCAACGACAAGCTCGAGTGGAAGTGGAACTCGCGTGTGTCCGAAGTTTACGGAGACGGGAAGGTCGAAGGCGTGAAGCTGACCGACACGGTGACCGGAGAGGTAACCGACTTCCCGACCGATGGGGTGTTCATCGCGATCGGCCACGACCCCAACACGAAGCTCTTCGAGGGCAAGCTCGAACTGGCCGGGGGCTACATCGTCGCGAAGCCCGGGGCGACCGAGACCTCGGTTCCGGGCGTATTCGCGGCCGGCGACGTAGTCGACTCCCGCTACCGCCAGGCGATCACGGCTGCCGGCATGGGCTGCATGGCGGCGATGGACGCCGAACGCTGGCTCGAAGCCTCCCACTAAGGGGGTCCGGCGGCGGCGCCCACCTCAGCCTACGCTGGGGGGCATGAGCACAAAGCGTCTTGGCGCACGAACGATCGTATCTGCGCTGGTGCTCGCGGCCGGCGTGAGCACTTACGCGGCCGGTTCCGAGGCCACCCCGGCGGGGTATCTTCCGCCCATGGCGATCGAAGGCTCCGTCTTCCCCCTGGCGCGCTCCGACTGGTTCTCGGTGATCAATTTCCAGGATGACTGGCACGCGCCCCGGATGAGGTGGGTGGCCGGACGCTGGGTGGCGGCCGGGGTCCACGAGGGAACCGACATCCTCGCCGAGCCCGGTACCCCGGTCAGATCGATGACCCCCGGGCGGATCGAGAACCTCGGGTGGCTCTTCTACTCCGGATGGAGGGTCGGCGTGCGCGGGGACAACGGTCGCTATTACTTCTACGCGCACATGTCGAGGTTCGCGTCCGGACTCGGGATCGGCGACGAGGTGGCCTCAGGCGACATCATCGGGTTCGTCGGGAACACCGGCTACGGCGTGGCGGGGCATCACGACGAGTTCACCTATCACCTGC
>JBKJZQ010000058.1:0-8848 GCA_046715095.1 Actinomycetota bacterium
TGCGGCCCCGGTAGTCGATCTGGGGGTCCTCCGCGGCGCAGAACAGACACAGGTCGGTCCGCTTCTCGAGGATGACGCGTTCTCCATCCACCGAGATGTCGAGCTCGTCGCCCTCGTGGATGCCGAAGACACGCCTGATCTCCGAAGGTAGGACGATGCGCCCTAGCTCATCGATCTTTCTGACGATGCCGGTAGACTTCATGTACCGGGCCTCCCTGGCCGCTGGTTGGTATTTCCTGGGACTATATGCCGGGGTTTCGGCCCAGGTTCGTACTTGGCCCCCGGAGGGACCTTGGCTCTATTATGCCCCAACGACTGGAGAAAACTGGTAGTGAGCAAAGAAATCTTCTACGTCACCACCCCGATCTACTACGTGAACGACGTCCCCCACCTGGGCCACGCCTACACGACCGTGGCCACCGATTTCGTGGCCCGCTACCGGCGGTCCCAGGGCCGGGAGGTCTTCTTCCTGACCGGGACCGACGAGCACGGCCAGAAGATCCTGAGGACGGCCGAGAGCAAGGGCCTGTCCCCCAAGGAGTGGACCGATCAGATCGTTCCCCGGTGGACCGAGGTGTGGGCCGCCCTCGATATCTCCAACGACGATTTCATCCGTACGACGGAAGCCAGGCACGAGGGGCCCGTGCAGAAGTTCATGCAGGATCTCTACGACCGGGGCGAGATCTACCTCGGGCGCTACGAGGGCCTCTACTGCGTCGGCTGCGAGCAGTTCAAGCAACCGGACGAGCTGGTCGACGGCAAGTGCCCACTTCACGGCACGGTCCCGGATACGGTCGAGGAGGAGAACTACTTCTTCCGTCTGTCCAACTACGCGGACCGGTTGATCGAGCTGTGGGAGACCGTGCCCTCGTCGGTCCTCCCGGAGACTCGGCGCAACGAGGTGCTGGGGAAGGTACGCGGGGGGCTCGACGACCTCTCGATCTCGCGGGTGAGCTTCGACTGGGGCGTGCCGATCCCGTGGGACGACAAGCACGTCATCTACGTGTGGATCGATGCGCTGCAGAACTACATCACCGCGGTCGGCTACGGCTCGGACGAAGCCCGGTTCGAGCGGATCTGGCCGGTCGACATCCATTTCGTGGGCAAGGACATCTTGTGGTTCCACACGGTTGTCTGGCCGGCGATGCTGATGGCTCTCGAGCTACCTCTTCCCAAGACTGTCTTCGCGCACGGCTATCTCCAGGTCGGCGGAGAGAAGATGTCCAAGTCGAAGCTCACGGGCATCTCGCCACACGATCTGATCGACGCCTTCGGCTCCGATGGTTACCGCTACTACTTCATGCGCGACATCTCGTTCGGCGGGGACGGCGACTTCTCATGGGAAGCCATGGTCGCTCGCTATAACTCGGATCTCGCCAACGACTTCGGTAATCTCGCGTCGCGCGTTCTGAACATGATGACGCGCTACCTCGACGGAACCGTTCCGAGGGTTCCGGAGGAAGCCGAGATGGCCCTTCCCGAGCAGTCGATGATCGACGTGCAACAGGAGACGTTCGCCGCGATCGAGAAGGCGATGGACGACATCGCTCCACACGACGCGTTGAAGGCTGCGTGGGCATTCGTTCGACGAGCGAACTCGTACGTCGAAGAAGTAACCCCATGGAAGCTGGCGAAGGACGAGGCCGAGAGGCGTCGCCTCGAGGTCGTTCTGTATCAACTTGCGGACGCTCTCAGGTTGATGTCGCTGATGTTGTTCCCCATCATGCCCAAGGCCGCCGAGAAGCTGTGGTCCCGCCTGAGCCTCGAGGGCCGCGTCGAGGACCGGACGCTTCCCGAGGAAGGGCGGTGGGGACTCCTTCCTGAGGGCAACAAGGTGACGATAGGGGACCCGCTCTTCCCCCGGATCGAAACCGAGGCCTGAGCTGCATGTGGTTCGACTCCCACTGCCACCTCCACCTGGTGGAGGAGGAGGTGGGACTTGATGACGTCATCCGCGCGGCACGTGACGGGGGAGTGCCCGGCATCGTAGCGATCGGCATCGACGTTCCCTCCAGCCAACGAGCGCTCGAGATCGCGCGGGAACACTCGCTGTGGTCGAGCGCGGGGGTGCATCCGAACTCCGCGGATGAGTGGTCTCCGGAGGCTCGCGCTGCGATCGAGGAGTTGTTATCCGACGGTCTCGTCGTTGCGGTGGGCGAGACCGGCCTCGACAACTACTGGGAGACCGTCGACCCCGAAGTTCAGAGGGCCGCGTTCAGGGACCACATCGAGCTCGCCAAGAGATACGACAAAGCCCTGGTGATCCATACGCGCCGGTCGACCACCGAGGCCCTCGATCTGCTCGAAGATGTGGGGCCGCCGGAACGCTTCGTGTTCCACTGCTGGCAGGGAAAGATCCCCGAGATGGAACGAGCGCTCGCGATGGGCGCACACGTGTCGTTCGCCGGCAACGCGTGGTCCAAGAAGGCCGCTCGGCGAGCGCCATCGGGCCGTTACATGGTCGAGACCGACTCGCCGTACCTCACTCCTGAGCCGCATCGCGGCGAGAGGAATCAGCCTGCTTACGTAGCGCACGTCGGGGCCGCGGTAGCGTCCGTCCGGGACGAGCCCATCGAAACCGTGGCTCGCGACACGACGGCTACCGCGTACCGGTTCTTCGGATCGCCGCAGTGACCGTCCCGGGGGCCGGCCGGCTGCGCGCCCTGTTCGACAAACATGGTGCGAGGCCGACCAAGGCGCTCGGGCAGAACTTCGTGATCGACCCCAACACGATCGACAAGGTCGTGTCGATCGCCGGCGTGGGACCCGACGACGATGTGCTGGAGTTCGGCGCCGGGGCGGGCTCATTGACCGCGGGGCTGGCGGCGGTCGCCAGGAGCGTCGTGGCCATCGAGTTGGACGCCAGTCTCCTGCCGGTTCTGCGCGAGGTCGCGTCTGCCCCGAACGTCACGATCGTCGAGGGCGATGCGCTCGACATCGATCTCTCGAGCTTCCGGGCGAACAAGCTCGTCGGCAACCTTCCCTATAACAGCGCGGCGCACATGGTGATAAAGACGCTCGAGGATGCTCCACAGGTGAAGACGCTGACCGTCATGACTCAGAGGGAAGTCGGCGAACGCCTCGTGGCCCAACCGGGGACCGATGCTTACAGCGCGGCGAGTGTTTTCGTGCGGTACTTTGCGGACGCACGTATCGCGACCCGCATCTCCCGGAACATCTTCTGGCCGGTTCCCAACGTGGATTCCGTGCTCGTATCGATCGTGCGCCGTGAGGGGGATGCGCCCTGCGACTATCAAGCGTTCCGAACCGTCGTGCGTGCGGGGTTCACACAGAGGAGAAAGACGTTGCGCAACACCATGGCTCTAGTCACAGGTGACGCCGCGCTAGCCGAGGTGTGGATCACCGGCGCGGGGCTCGATCCTTCCGTCCGGGCGGAAACCGTCGGGCTCGATGGTTTCGTCGCGCTCGCTCGCGTTATCCCGGAGCCCGGATGAGCCCGGAGTCTAGATGAAGGCCCGTACGAACGCGAAGGTGAACCTCTTCCTGCGCGTCATCGGTTCGAGGGCCGATGGTTACCACGAGATCGAGACGATCTTCCATGGGGTGGGGCTCGCCGACGATCTCACGATCGCTCCGACGGACACCGCCCGGATCGAGGTCAACATGCAGCTGGACGAGGGCCTACTCGGCGATATCCCGCCCCTCGAGGAGAACCTCGTGTGGAGGGCCGCGGACCGTCTCGTGTCGCTCGGTGCGGTGAACCCCGGCGTGAGGATCGACATCCTCAAACGGATCCCGATGGCGGCCGGCCTGGGCGGCGGAAGTGGAAACGCAGCCGGGGTCCTCGCCCTGTTGAACGAGATCTGGTCTGCCGGCCACGATGGACCGGCTCTCCTGGGTCTCGCCGGGGATCTCGGCTCTGACGTCCCCTATTGCATCGGCGGAGGTACCGTCCTGGCGACGGGGAGGGGAGAGAGGCTCACCCGGATCCCCGCGCCCCAGGACATGTGGTTCGTGCTGGGGATCACCGCAAGGCCCCTGGCGACGAGAGACGTCTACGAGCGCTGGGACGCGATCAAAGCGCCGAACGGGCTCGGTAGCGCGCCGCTGGTGCTCGCGCTGGGAGAGGGCGATGTTATCGAGGTCGCCCGTCTGCTCCACAACGTACTCGAGGACGCCGCGTTCTCGATGATGCCCGAGCTGAGGGCGAAAAAGCAGAACATGGTCGACGCAGGTGCCCTCGGGGCCGCGCTCTCCGGGAGCGGCCCCACGCTCTATGGGGTCGCGGGCGACGAGGACCATGCGGTCCGGATCGCGGCTCGAGTGGAGCCGCTGTTCGACCGCACGCTGGTCGTGAACTCCCGGCCCACCTGTCTCGAACGCCTAGACTCCTAGGGGCCGGAGACGGCCTGTTGATGCCCCGTAGGGTAAGTGGCAGCCCGAGGGATTTTGGTTCCCTAAGTCCAGGTTCGAGTCCTGGCGGGGCAGCTCGAACCGTTCGTGCGGGAGCGGGCGAAGCGATGTTCCCGTACGAACGGTGAGAAGAGGGGTTCGAAGAACCAGGAGGGTGATTGAGCGCAGGAGGTAAGCGGGCGGCGGTCGTGCTGGCCGCGGGCGATGGCAAGCGGCTCAAGTCGAAGCTGCCCAAGGTGTTGCACCGCGTCGCCGGGCGCCCGCTGGTCGGTCACGTGCTCGCCGCGCTCGCCCCCCTCGACCTCGATCAGACCGTGGTCGTCGTTTCGAGGACCGTTGACGATCTCCGGACCACGGACGGGTCGTTGGGGCTGAGCGCGAACGCGACCTACGCGATCCAGGATCCTCCGCGGGGGACCGGAGACGCGGTGCGGGTTGGCCTAGGCGGTCTCGGTGACGCGAAGACCGTGCTCGTGGCGCCGGGCGATGCCCCGCTGTTGACCACCGAGACGTTCCGTTCGCTCTTCGAGCTCCACGAGTCCTCGGGCGCGGCGGTAACCCTCTTGACGTCGGAGATCGACGATCCCACCGGCTACGGACGGGTGGTGCGTGGTGAGGGGAGCACGGTCGAACGCATCGTCGAGCACGGGGATGCGACCGAAGATGAGCTCTCTATCCGCGAGATCAATGCGGCGGTTTACGTCTTCGATCGCGAGGCTCTGGCACGGCTGCTTCCGAAGCTCGACGACTCCAATGCGCAGGGCGAGTTCTACATGACCGACGCCATCGGGCTCATGCGAGAAGAGGGCCTCGGCGTCGTTGCTTACAAGACCGATGCGGTTGAAGCCTCGGGCGTGAACGACCGGGCCCAGTTGAGTGACGCCGGACGTGCACTGCGGGAGCGCGCATGCGCGCGATGGATGTCGGAGGGCGTCACGGTGATCGATCCACCGACCACCTACATCGATCCGACGGTCGTGATCGAACCGGACGCGACGATCCTCCCTCTCACGTTCCTCGAGGGTTCAACGGTGATCCGAGCGGGGGCCGAGGTCGGTCCGCAGGCGCGCGTCATCGACTCCGAGATCGGAGCCGGTGCCAGCGTTACGTTCTCGGTTGTCAGGGGTTCGACGATCGGACGCTCCGCCAGCGTGGGCCCGTACGCCTCGCTGCGACCGGGGACCGTTCTCGCCGAAGACGCCCACCTCGGCACCTTCGTCGAGACGAAGAAGACCACCCTCGGTCGAGGGAGCAAGGCCCCCCACCTCTCCTACCTCGGCGACGCGGAGATCGGCGACGATGTGAACATCGGGGCGGGCACCATCACCTGCAACTGGGATGGGACCGAGAAGCACCGAACGGTGATCGAGGACGACGCGTACATCTCTTCGGACACGATGCTCGTGGCGCCCGTGCGGGTCGGCAAGGGTGCCGCGACCGGCGCGGGTTCGGTCGTGCGGGACGATGTTCCCGACGGAGCCCTAGCCGTCGGGGTCCCGGCGAGGGTGATCCCGGGGAAAGGCAACCGAAAGAAGAGGAAACCACCGCCCGGATAGGTGAGAATAGGGTGCATCCGCCGTGGTCATCCGAGCCGTGGATACCCGAAGATGTGGATAGCCGAGAGGGGTTGAAGAGTGCAGCTGCCTACCAACAAGCGCCTGATGATCTTCTCGGGGACATCGAACCCGGGGCTTGCCGAAGAAGTAGCCACCTGTCTCGGGATGAAGCTCGGCGAGGTCGAGATCTCATCGTTCGCCGACTCCTCCACCTACGTTCGCTTCTCCGAGTCCGTGCGCGGTTGCGATGCGTTCGTGATCCAAACGATCTGTGACCCGGTCGACCACAGCGTGATGCAGCACTTCGTCATGATCGACGCGCTGAAGCGCGCGTCGGCGAAGCGCATCACGGCGGTGGCACCCTTCTATCCATACGCCCGGCAAGACCGCAAGGCGCGGGGGCGGGAGCCGATCACGGCCCGGCTCATGGCCGACTTCTACGAGGCTGCAGGTACCGACCGGATCCTCTCAGTCGACCTTCACGCTGGACAGATCCAGGGATTCTTCAACGCTCCCTTCGATCACCTCACGGCGTTGCCTCTGCTCGCCGACTACTTCGCCAAGTCTTTGAAGGACGACTTCGTGATCGTGTCCCCGGACGCGGGTGGCGTGCGCCTCGCCGACAAATGGGGCCAGTACCTGAACGAGATGTACGGACTCACGACCCAGGTCGCCTTCCTCCACAAGCGGAGGCGCCGTGACCTGCGCAACGCGACCGAAACCCTCGCAGTGGTCGGTGACGTCAAGGGCAGGATCTGCGTGGTCGTGGACGACATGATCGATACCGGCGGGACCTTGACCCACGGTTGCGACGCCCTGCTGAATGCCGGCGCGACCGAGGTCTACGCCGCAGCGACCCACCCGGTCCTCTCGGGCCCGGCCACCGACCGGATCAAGAACTCGGCCCTCAAGCAGGTCGTGGTCACCAATACCCTCCCGGTGACCTCCGAGAAGGAGATCGACAAACTCGTCGTCCTCCCGATCGCCCCGATCATCGCCGAGGCCATCAAGGCGGTCTTCGAAGAAGGCTCGGTCGCCGAACTCTTCCACGACAACACCCACCCCTAGCCGCTCACGCTCGAGGGGCGGCGAGGGCCCGGGTTGAGGGGAACCACCCCGAGGGGCCATAATGGTCGGGCCCGGGCCCTGGTGGGTCGGGCAACCCCCCGCGACGGCCTCGTTCCAAGGGTTCCACTCCGAGGAATGACCGTTCGCGGCGAGACTCGATAACCGAACGATATCCGGAGGATTACAGGTGGCTGAGGTCAAGCTGGGCGCAACGAAGAGAGAAGACACGGGCAAGGGCAACGCTCGAAAGGTCCGTGCCTCGGGCCAGGTCCCGGGTGTCCTCTACGGGCGTGGCATGGACCCCGTCGCCATCGCGGTGGACCGGCGTGAGTTCGTCACCGCGCTGAAGACCGACGCCGGGTTGAACGTGCTGCTCGACATCGAGCTCGATGGCGACACGACCCTCGCCCTCACCAGGGAGCTGCAGCGTGATCCGGTGAAGGGGACTTTGCTGCACGCCGACTTCGTCAAGGTCGACCGCAAGACGGCGATCGAAGTCGAGGTTCCCGTGCATCTCGTCGGAGAGGCTGCAGGAGCCAAGGAAGGCGGCGCCCTCGAGCAGCCGCTGTTCTCCGTCCACGTCCGGTGTTTGCCGACCGAGGTGCCCGAGTATGTCGAAGCCGATGTCTCGAATCTGGCGATCGGTGAGGCGCTGCGCGTTGGGGAGCTCACAGCCGGAAAGGATTACGAGATCCTCAACGACCCAACAACGATCGTCGCTCTGGTCGCACAGCCGATCTCCGAGGAGGAGCTCGAGGCCATGGAGGCCGACGCCGGCGTCGTTCAGGAAGACACCGACGAAGCGATCGCTGCGGCCGCCGAGGCAGAAGCTCCGGAGGCCGACGGTGCCGAAGGTGGCGAAGGAGCTCCGGCCGAAGGTGGAGCCGAGGAGGAGGGCTAAGCCCTCTCCCCGGTACCTCACGTGGGACTGTTCGGCCGCTCGGAGGCCGGCGACCGGTGGATCGTCGTCGGTCTCGGCAACCCCGGGCCCAAGTACGAGCGCACGCGCCACAACGCGGGAGTGATGGTGATCCGCGAGCTTCTCGAGCGGACCGGTCGCTCCCTCAAGAACCACAAGAGCGGCGCGGCCATCGCCGAGTGCGAGATCTCGGGCGAGAAGGTCGTGCTCGCCCGGACCACCTCATTCATGAACGAGTCCGGCCGGCCCGTGCGCGCTCTGTGCCGGTTCTACAAGACACCTCCCGGGCGCCTGATCGTTGTGCACGACGAGCTGGACGTTCCCTTCCCCGACATCCGAGTCAAGCTGGGCGGCGGCACCGCCGGCCACAACGGGATCAAGTCCCTGGCGCAGCACCTCGGCAGCAAGGACTTCATCAGGGTCCGCGTGGGGATCTCCCGGCCGAACGGGGGCCGGAATCCCATCGATTACGTCCTGAACGAGTTCACCGGAACCGAACGCAAGGAGCTCTCGTTCCTGATCTCCAGCGCGGCCGATGCCGTCGAGGCGATCCTCGAGAACGGGCCCGAGCGAGCGATGAACATCATCAACACCCGCCCCTGACCCGCCCCTCCCGGCCCTCTTATCCGCGCACAAAGCCCGCCGGGGTTTTGTGCACGGAATGGGGGGCAAGTAGAATCGCCGGAAGTGGCTTCTGATGTGGCTCCGTTAGCCCCCCTGCTGGACCTTTTACCGGACGAGCGCGTGCGTGCGCTCGCGGCGGAGCGCGCCCCGATCACGGTTCCGGATGCCGCACGCCCCTTTATCCTCGCTTCGTTGGTGAGGCACCTGGGGCGGCCGGTGCTCGCCGTCGTCGCACGGAGCGAGGAGGCCGAGCACCTGGCCCGGGACGTTCATGCGTTCCTCGGGCGTGAGGGCGCCGAGGTCTTCC
>JBKJZQ010000059.1:0-5474 GCA_046715095.1 Actinomycetota bacterium
ACCTCGTGAAGGTGAGCGAGGTCGCGCCCGGGGTCTACCGAGGGTGGGCAGAGCTATTGCTGGACGCGCTGCTCTCCGAGGCTCGCGCCATCTCGCAGGACGGGCCACCCGCTCTTCAGCTCCGAGACGTTCCCGCGCTCGAGCACCCCGAGTCGGACCCGAAGGGCTTCCTCGGGGGCCTGCTCGCGCCGGCGGTGAGCGGGATGATTGTGACCCGCTCGGACCTCGCCCGGGGAGCGAGGAACGCGGAGCTCGGCCTTCGGATCGGCGAGCGCGCGTTCATCCTGCGTTCCCTGTTCGAGCAAGACGCAGAAGCAACCCTGGCGTGGTTGGAGGACGAGGCCCTCGGATGGGTTCCGAGGCATCAGCGACTGGCCCCCGAACTCGGGGACGTCGCGCGGTACTGGGAGGAGCGAGCCGAGGCTGTCGTGGCCCGCATCCGGGAGGTTCGGACGACGGCTGGAGAGGTGGTGGCACATGCTTCAGGAGACTGAGGCCGGACTAGTCTCGGCGGAAGGGCAGGTCACCGAAGAGGCGGTTCGGCGGATCGTCCGTGAGGAGGTCGAGGCGGCCTTCAAGAAGGATCCGGCGAAGAACAAGGCCGCGATCATCGCATCGAAGGGCACGCTCGACTGGGCGTACCCTCCGTTGATTCTCGCCGCGACGTCGGCCGCTCTCGGGATGGAGACGGTCGTGTTCTTCACGTTCTATGGGCTGAACATCATCACCAAGGACTTCGAGAAGAAGCTGAAGATCGGCCCGACCGGGAACCCGGCGATGCCGATGCCGATGCCCATGCCGCAGTTGTTGACCGTGATGCCGGGCATGGTTCCAATGGCGACCTCGATGATGAAGTCGAAGTTCAAGAAGAAGAACGTCGCCACGATCAGAGAACTCATCGAGGCCGCGCAGGAGTCCGACGTCCGGTTGATCGCGTGCCAGATGACGATGGATGTCTTCGGCTACGAGCAGTCCGATTTCCTGGACGGCGTCGAGTTCGGCGGAGCCGCCATGTTCATGTCCGAAGCGCGCAAGGCACACACGACGATCTTCGTCTGATAGGGGGAGGGGGGTAAACGATGTCGGATATCAAGGAAGACAGGGTCTTCGACGCAACCGGTCTTCTGTGCCCGATGCCGGTGGTCAAGGCGGCAAAGGAGATGAAGACCCTCGAGGGCGGTCAGATCCTCAAGCTTATCGCGACCGATCGAGGGTCCTTGGCGGACGTCCCCGCGTGGGCCGAGGACACCGGGAACCAACTGCTCGAGCACAGCGAGGGCAACGGGGTCTTCACATTCTTCGTGAAGAAGGGCGAGGGATGATCTTCAAGCAGTTCCGCTACGAACCACTCGGACAAGCCTCGTACATCCTCGGATGCATGCGGTCGAAGAGGGGGTTCGTGGTGGATCCCACCGAGGACCTTGGCGTCGACTACTACGTGCTCGAAGCGGCGGACCTCGGGCTGACGATCGCCGGGGTGCTCGAGACCCACGTGCACGCAGACTTCATCTCGTGCGCGCGCGAACTTGCCGCGGAGACGTCGTCGCCTCACTACCTGCACGAGTCGCTCGAGGGCATCGCTCGTTTCGACTTCACCCCGGTGAAGGGCGGTCAGGTCCTCGAGCTCGGCCGGGTGCGGGTGAAGGTCATTCACACCCCCGGCCATACGCCGGAGCACTGTTGCTACCTCGTGATCGACGGGGCGCGCTCGGATGAGCAGTGGGCGGTGCTCACCGGCGACTCCCTGTTCGTGGGGGACGTGGGGCGTCCCGATCTCCTGCTCGAGGACCAGACCCTCAACGTCCTCAACGAGTCGCAGCGAGCGGAAGCCCTGTTCGCGTCCATCACCGAGAAGCTGTTCACGCTTCCCGATCACGTCGAAGTGTGGCCCGGCCACTACGGCGGCTCGACCTGCGGCGGGATCAACATGTCAGGGAAGGCGAGCTCGACGATCTATTTCGAGAAGAGCTTCAACCTCGCCCTCAAGCAGCCGGACGTCGCCGCGTTCGCGACGTTCGTGAAGTCGTCCGCTCGTCCATTCCCCGACGACTACGTACGTATCAAGTCGACGAACCTCGGTCTCGTGGACAAGGAGGAACGCTCGAAGACGTCGGTTCCCGGGGTCCCCGTTTCCGAGGTCGAACCGATGATCTCGGACGGCGCGGTCGTGATCGACCTCCGGGCCCCGCTGATCTTCGCCCGCGGACATGTATCGGGGGCGGTCAACCTTCAGTTCAACCGCGCCGATCTGGCCGACCGGGCCGAGATGGTCATCCCGGAGGACGAGCGGCTGATCCTTTACGCGGAGTCGGATCAGGTCGCCGAGGCGGCGTCGGAGATCCTGACCGGAGCCGGATACGCGGTCCTCGGGATCATCGAAGGGGGGCTCGCGAGCTGGGACCGGGCCGGGGGCGAGGTCGCCTCCTTACCCGTTGTGAGCGTGGACGACCTCCAGAGCTCGGAAGGGGAGTTCTCCGTCATCGACGCCCGCGAGGGCTTCGAGTATCGCTACGGCCACATCGAGGGCGCCCGGCTGTTGCCGTCGATGGGCGCGTGGGACGAGGTTGGGAGCCTTCCGGAAGATGAGAGCTACGCCGTCGTGTGCGGCGATCAGGTCAGGAGTTCGCTGGTGGCGTCGCTGCTGTTACGGGCAGGACGCAACGCTCACCTCGTCACCGGCGGGATGACAGATTGGTTCGATCGCGGCCTGCCGGTGGTGAAAGAGGAGAAGAAGAAAGAGACCTCCGCTAAGTGAGCGGCGAGCGGGCGAACGCCCCCGCCAAGGGCGCGCCCCTGTGGGGCGACGTCATCGGGGGAGTGAGCGCCGCGCTGGTGCTGGTGCCCCAGGCACTGGCTTATGCGACATTGGCCGGGCTCCCTCCCGAACGTGGCCTCTACGTCGCGGTGCTCGCTCCGTTGGCGGCGGCGTTCTTCGCGTCGTCGCCTTATCTCGGGACCGGCCCGACCGCGGTCACCTCGCTCCTCACGTTCGGGGCACTGAGCGCGATCGCGATCTCCGGCACGCCGGATTACATCGCGCTGGCGGGACTACTGGCCGTGATGGTCGGAGCGATCAGGGTGCTCCTCGGCCTCGCCAGAGGGGGGGTCCTCGCCTACCTGATGTCGCAGCCGGTCGTGCTCGGGTTCACTACCGGAGCGGGGGTGGTCATCCTCGCCTCGCAGGTTCCGACCGTCCTGGGGCTGAGCGCGGAGAGCGACAACCCGTTCGTGGCCGCGGCCAAGGCGCTGATGAAGCCGGGGGACTGGGATCTCGGGGCGATCGTGGTCGCGGTCCTCGCGGCCGTTGCCATCATCGGGGGTCGGAGGATCCACCGCCTCTTCCCCGGGGTGCTGGCCGCGGTCGTGATCGGGATCGCTCTCAGCGATGCCTGGTCCTTCGGCGGCCCGGTCGTGGGGGACATCTCGCACGGTTTCCCGCCGTTCACGTTCGACCTCCCGTGGTCCAGCACGCTTGATCTCCTGGCCCCAGCCCTGGTGATAGCGGTGATCGGCTTCTCCGAGCCGGCCTCGATCGCCAGGCGGTACGCGACCCTCGAGCGGCAGCGATGGAACCCTCACCGCGAGCTGATCAGCCAGGGCGTCGCCAACCTGGCGGCGGGCTTCGGCGGCGGCTTCCCCGCGGGCGGTTCGTTCACGAGGAGTGCGCTGGTGCGCGAATCGGGGGCCAGGACGAGGTTGAGTGGCGGCATCACCGGAGTGGTCGTGCTCCTGCTGCTTCCCGCCATGGGGCTGCTGGCGGAGCTTCCCACAGCGGTCCTGGGAGCGACGATCATGGTGGCGGTCCGCGAGCTGGTCAGCCCCGGGCCCTTCATCAGGTACCGGCGCTACGCGCGTCTGCAGTTCTCGATCGCGGCGGTGACGTTCTTGCTCACGGTTCTGTTGGCCCCGCATGTCGAGTGGGCAGTCATCGTCGGTGTCGCGATGGCGATCCTGGCGCACCTGTGGCGGGAGCTCAGGATCTCGATCCCGACGTGGACCTCGAACGGGAGCCTCCACCTCGCACCCAAGGGCGTCCTCTACTTCGCCTCGGCGCCGGGGTTGGAGGAAGCCTTCTCGAACCTCTTGAGTGAGCACCCCGAGGCGCATCACCTGGTGGTGCACCTCGACGGCCTCGGCCGGGTCGACCTCACGGGGGCTCTGGTTCTGTCCTCGCTGCTGGAGGACGCGAAGGGGGCCGGTCTGACCACCGAGATCGTCGATGTCCCTCCCCAGGCGGAAAAGATCATCCGGCGTGTGATCGGGGGCCCGAGCTAGTGCCTCGTCCAATAACCTTCGCGCGGTTTTGAGACATCTCAAGCGGTCTTCCTGAGAGCCTGTTCGCAGCGGACCTTGCGGCGTTCTTCGTGCTCCACGGCAAGCAGTGCGGGATCACGGCGGTTCGCGTTGCGGGTGAGTTCGGGGCGGTCTCTCTTCGCTCTGACCGTCTGCCCGCATCGACCGCGGCGCCGAGGTCCATGAACAGCGATACGTAGTCCTGGCCCCGCCGGGCGAGCGCGGCGACCGGCATGCGCGGGGCAAGTTCCAGCACCAACGCCTCGAATAGCAGCGTGAACCCGGATCCCGGACGGCCCAGGGGCACCGCCACCCGGCGAGTCCCATGCTCGGGGCAAACGACGCGCGGCAACGGGACAGGAGTCGTTGTCGCCTTCGGGACAGGGGAACCTGGCTCCCTTGGTGAACTCGAGGTGGATGTCGAGCCGGCTCTCGTCGGGGTCGAAGGTCGCCTTGTCCACCGTGGAGCTTCCCTTTGTCGGTCTGATGATCCAGCCCAACGTGGAACACGGTCCCGGAGGGTCCCGGATTTCGACTGCGTTACCCACTCAATCTAGAGAGGAGCCCTGATTTCTGTCGCAGCTCTCCGTTAGGTTGTGGGTCATGAGTCCCACAGCTCCCGATCTGACCTTGGCCCTGAACCTCGATGAGGCTCAGGAGCGCGTCGTGGCGCACGGCTCCGGGCCGCTGCTGGCTCTGGGGGGGCCCGGGACCGGCAAGACCACCGTGCTGGTCGAGCGCTTCATCAAGCTCGCGACCACGGGTGGATGCTCCCCGGACCGGATCCTCTTCCTCGTCGCCAACCGGTCCCAGAAGATCGAGCTGCAGAACGCGCTCACCGAACGGCTCCTCATGGACGAGGGGATGGCCGTGGTCGAGGTCCCGGTCTACACGTGGCACGGCCTCGCCAACCACCTCGTCGGACGGCACTACAAGAAGCTCGGCTATCCCGAACCTCCGGTCCTTCTCACGAGCCCGGAGCAGTGGGGCGACATCCGCGACGCACTCCGGGCCGAGAACCCGGTCAACTGGCCGAACTACAAGGGCTTGCTGTCGTCGCCGGGGTTCGCCGACGAGGTCGTCGACTTCTGCATCCGCGCGGGACAGCGCGCGCTATCGGACGCGGAGCTGAGACGACTGGTCGAACTGAAGCCCGACTTCGGCGAGATCGTGTCCTTCTA
>JBKJZQ010000060.1:0-5668 GCA_046715095.1 Actinomycetota bacterium
CACTCAGAGAGGTCGCCATCGGCTCGTAGGTCTCCAGGAGACTGTTGAAGGCGAGGCGGTAGGCGATGTTGTCCGCGGCGTCGATCAACAGGTCCCAGAAATCGAGGTCGAGGCGCGCCAGCAGTGACAGGTCCTCGGTCGCGCCCATCTCCGCCACCACCGTCTCGAGTTCCGGGAGCACCTCGGCCCGAGAGCGCGTCGCGGCGAGCCGGGCCACCTCGGGTCCGATCAGCGCGCGCATCTCGATGATGGAACGAGCGACCTCGACATCGAGGGTGCCGCCGGCGCCGAGCAGGAGCCGGGGAAGAAGATCGAGCGCCGCGCTGCGGCGGTAGTCGAGGGCCCGGGTCGGTTCTCCCTGGTTGATCTCGACGAGCCCCGCCTGGGCGAGCCGCTGCAAGGCTTCCCTCACCGCCTGACGGTTGACGCCGAGCCTTTCGGTCAGCGCTCGCTCGGCCGGCAGCGACTCCCCGGGCTCGAGCCTTCCGGCGACGAGCTCGGCGATCAGCTGCTCGAACACCGCCCCCGACGCCGAGGTCTTTCGAACCGGTTCCAGTTCCATCCCCGGAGCATGCCCCACCCCGCGTCACTGGTCAACTGGTCAGACCAGTATCCTCAGATGCCCGCGTAGAGGGCCCAGACGACGATCCCGTTGTTGAGGGCGTGGAGGGCCATCGGGACCACGATGCTCTTGTAGCGCTCGTAGACGAAGGCCAGGGCGATGCCGAGGACAAAGAGCGACGGGATCAACAGCGGGATGAAGTGGAAGCAAGCGAATATCAGGGCCGAGATCGGGGCTGCGGCCTTGATCGACATCTTCGACCTCAGATAGCCGTAGAGCAGACCCCGGAAAACGATCTCTTCGACGATCGGCGCCACGACCACGGTGAGCATCACCACCCAGGGGAGCTGCGCGCGATCGAGGACCCCTTCCGAGCCGAGCAGTTGATCCTCTGCGGTGGGGGTCGGCCCGAACAGGTTGACCACGACCTGGGCAACGATGCCTTCGACGAGGAAGACACCCAGGATCGCCGGGATCATGAGAAGGACGGCTCCCGCGGTCGGCCTCACCAACCCGGCGTCCCGGAACGTGGCGCCGCGGCGCTTGAGCACGAGGAGCCACGCGAAGAAGAGCTCGAAGGCATAGATCGTGCCGCCGGCGAAGAACAACCACCGGGTCGTCTCGAGGTCGTCCAGGCGAGGGAAGAATGCGAGCAGCACCCCGATCGCAACCACGCCGCCCACAAAGCCGAGGACCAGGGCGAGCACGAGATCCCGCCCCCTCCACGGGACGGACCGGGAAGGATCGGGTGGAGACTCCGGTGACGAGGACTCTGGGGGCGAGGACTCTGGGGGCGAGGACTCGGGGGACAAGGACTCTGGTGGCAGCGTCATGGGCGAAACCCTAAGCGTCCGGAAGAAGGGTGTCGGCTCGGTGACTTCCGTCCACGGAGCGCGGATGGGAAGATGGCCCTATGAGCGAAACAGGGGTTCAGGCACGGGTTGAAGCCATCTTCACCGGCCCCGAAAAAGGGGGCCCGATCCACCCGCACGAGAGCATCAAGGCGCTCGCCGGGCAGGGACTCGAGGGCGACCGCTACTTCCTCCGCCGGGTCGCCGGGAACGAGAGCAACGACCCCGCCGATCAGATCACCCTGTTCGAGCTCGAGGCGATCGAGCTGACCAACGCCGAGACCGACCTCGACGTGAAGCCCGTCGAGATGCGACGCAACATCATGACCTCCGGCCTCTCGCTGGCCGATCAGATCGGCAAGCATCTCAAGATCGGCGACGCGGTCGTCGAGCCGATGGAGGACAACCCACCGTGTAGCTGGTTGGTGAAGCTGGTCGGCAAACCACTCCTGAAGCCGATGATCAGGCGCGGCGGGATCCGGGGCCGCATCGTCGTCTCCGGAACGATCCGGGCGGGGGATCAGATCGAAGTGCTCGAGGTCGACGCTCAGACCAAGACCGTGTAACCCTCGGCCTCCATCGCCTTCTGTTCCAACGCCTTGCGGTCATAACGACTACCTTCAATGTACGAAAATCCTCAGGCGTGTGCTAAGCGGATCGTCTCTACGATCCGCAGAACAGAAGGGTGAGCCGGTGAAGATCGGGATGGTCGGGCTTGGCAAGATGGGTGCGGGGATGACCCGGCGCCTCCTCAAGGGTGGACATGAGGTCGTGGTTTACGACGTCAACGCCGGAGCGATGGCCGCGCTGGTCGAGGACTCTGCCGAAGGCGCCGCCTCCCTCGAGGAACTCGCCGCGAAGCTCCAGGCACCGAGGGCCGTTTGGGTGATGGTTCCCGCCGGCGACATCACCGAGCAGACGATCGCGAACCTGGGTGAGGTGCTCTCGGCCGGCGATGTCGTGATCGACGGCGGCAACTCCAAGTACACCGACACCCTGGCCCGCTACGACCGCTTGAAGGCCAAGGGGATCTCACTGGTCGATGCCGGGACCTCCGGAGGCGTGTGGGGGCTCGAGGTCGGCTTCTCGCTGATGGTCGGTGCCGACGATGAGGTCTTCGATCGTCTCGAGCCGGTCTTCGCAACCCTGGCCCCCGAGGGCGGCTACGGCCACATGGGGCGCACCGGCTCGGGTCACTACGTGAAGATGGTCCACAACGGCATCGAGTACGGACTCATGCAGGCCTACGCCGAGGGGTTCGAGATCCTCGAACGATGTGACTTCGAGGTCGATCTCCACCAGATCGCCGAGGTGTGGCGTAACGGGAGCGTGATCCGTTCGTGGCTCCTCGATCTCGCGGCGCGCGCTCTCGAGGAGGATCCGTCCTTAGGTAAAGTCGCTCCCTGGGTAGAGGACTCGGGCGAAGGGCGATGGACGGTCGAGGAAGCGATCGAGTTGGCCGTTCCGGCCCCGGTCATCGCCGGTGCCCTCTTCGCTCGCTTCGCGTCCCGAGACGACGACTCCTTCGGACTCAAGATGCTCGCCGCGCTCCGCCACCAGTTCGGAGGACACGCGGTCAAGTCCGACTGACGCTTCCCTGAACGCGACCGCGGCCGCGTAGCCGCCGTCGTGGGTGATCGAGATACCGACCATTTCGCGGCGTCCGGTCACCTTCACGGCCGGTGCTCCGGAAGCCTCACGCGTAACCTCGACCCGTCTCGCCCATGCAGCGAGGTTCCCCAGCGACAACGCCTTGATCACGGCTTCCTTGGCCGCTAGCGTCCCCGCCATATGCACCACGGGATCCGCCCCGGCGAGGCAGTAGGCGCGCTCGTCGTCGGTAAACAGGCGGTCCGGGAGCCCGGGTGACCGTTCCAAGGTGGCCCGGAACCTCTCGACATCGACTACGTCGATCCCGATCATGCGAGCAGCCCCGCGCCGCCGTCGATCGTGATCGTCTGGCCGGTGATCATCTCGGCCGCGTCCGAGGTGAGGAAATCCACGACCCCGGCGACATCTTCGGGGGTGGCGAGCCTGCCGGACGGGGTCTTGTTCTTCGCTCCGGACAACATCTCGTCCCGCATCGGGAAATGCATGAGCGCGTCGGTATCGACCACGCCCGGCGACACCGCGTTGACCCTGATGCGCGGGGCCAGCTCGACTCCCAGGTATCGCACGAGAGCCTCGATCGCCGCCTTGGACGCGCCCACGACCGCATAGCCCGGGAGGACCCGGGTGGAACCAGCCGAGGACATCGCGATCATCGATCCGCCGTCGGTCATCAACGATGCCGCGCGACGAGCCCCGAGCAACAGAGCTCGGGCGTTGGCATCCATCGTCCACCGCCACGCGCGCTCGTCCAGTTCCGCGACCGGCTTGATGACCCCGGTCGCGGCATTCGAGATGAAGATGTCCAGGTGTCCGAACATCTCGCCCACCGAATCGAACAACTCATCGAGCTTCATCTCGTCTCCGACGTTGGCCCGCACCGCGACCGCCTTGACGCCCTCGCCTTCGAGTACGGAGACCGTCTCCTCCGCGGCGGAACGGTTGCGGAGGTAGGCGATCACGATGTTGGAACCCCGGCGCGCGAGGTTCAGCGACACGGCTTTGCCGATCCCTCGCGACCCTCCGGTGACGAGAGCGACCTTGCCTTCGAGGTCTCTCACCCTGCCCTCCTGATCACGAGACAGGCATTCTGTCCCCCGAACCCGAAGGAGTTCGACATGCAGACATCGACGTGCTGGTCGCGGGGGCCGCCCGCGACGTAGTCGAGGTCGCAGTCGGGGTCGGCCTCGGTCAGGTTGATCGTCCCCGGGATCCTGTCCCGGTCGATGACGAGCGCACACACGGCGGCCTCGACGCCCCCGGCCGCGCCGAGCAAGTGCCCGGTCTGCGACTTGGTCGACGACACCGCTATCCGCTTCGCCTCGACCCCGAAGGCCTTCTTGATCGCAGCGGTCTCGACGCGATCGTTGAACGGTGTGCTGGTGCCGTGCGCGTTGAGATAGTCGACGTCGTCGACCTTCAGGCCGGCCTCCTTGAGGGCTCTCAGCATCGCCATGACCGCGCCCTTCCCGTCGGGATCGGGCTGGGTCACGTGGAAGGCATCGGCCGTCGCCCCGTACCCGGCAACCTCGGCGATGATGCGTGCCCCGCGTCCTTCGGCGTGCTCGCGGGACTCGAGCACCAGGACACCGGCGCCTTCACCGAACACGAACCCGTCACGGTCCTTCTCGAACGGACGGCTCGCCGCGGCCGGATCGTCGTTGCGCTTCGAGAGCGCGCCCATCCGGGCGAACGCGCTTACAGCCAGCCGAGTGAGCGCCGCTTCGGTTCCGCCGGCAATCATCACATCGGCTTCGCCGTGACGGATGTACCGATACGCCTCGCCGATAGCGTGCGCTCCGGTCGCGCAGGCAGACGACGGCGCAAAGTTCGGACCGTGATACCCGAAGCGCATCGAGATAACCGCCGCGGCCGCGTTCGGCATCATCTTGGGGACCATGAACGGGCTCACCCTGCGGGGGCCCGAAGCGAGAAACGTGCTGTGCTCGTCCTCGATGGTCGTAAGGCCACCGATGCCCGAACCGACGATGACGCCGGCGCTCTCGCCGAGATCGGCGTCCTCGAGTCCCGCGTCTTTCAGGCCGAGGGTTGCAGCCGCGACGGCCAGGTGCGTGAAACGGTCACTGCGCGAAACCTCGCGCGCGTCCATGTAGTCGCTAGCGTCGAAATCGTCCACCTGACACGCGATCCGCACGGGGATGTCGGACGCGTCGAAGGCGGTCAGCGGACCGGCCCCCGAACGCCCCGACATCAACCCGTCCCAGAACGCATCCGCCCCGGTGCCGATCGGCGTAACCACACCGATCCCGGTGATCACTACGTCTTTCACGCCTCTACGGCCACCTTCGCGGCGACGAGGTCGACCGCGTTTTTGACCGTGGCCAATCCTTCGAGCTCTTCGTCTGGGATCTCGATGTTGAAGCGCTCCTCAAGGGCGAGGGTCAGCTCCGTTACATCCAGGGAATCCAGACCCACGTTCTTGACCAGGTCGGCCTCGGGCGTAACGACCGCCGCGTCGATCCCGCGTCCGGTCAGGTGTTCCTTGATGACTTCGTAGATCTCGGTGTTCTTCTCTTCCATAGCTTTGAATCTCCTCTCCTAGGTGGTGCTTCGGCTTGCTTTACGGCTATGCGGTTAGGGCACCGTCGATGACGAAGACGGCGCCGGTCGTATACGACGACGCTGG
>JBKJZQ010000061.1:0-6978 GCA_046715095.1 Actinomycetota bacterium
CATTTCTCAGACTTCGACGCCGATGAACGGCGCAACCGAGCCGTCAGCGACAACTTCGAACCCGGCTCGGTCTTCAAGATGATCACCGCAGCCGCGGCCTTGCAGGAGAACATCGCGGCCCCCGACACGGTGTACTCCGTCCCGGATTCACTCCAGGTGTCCGACCGAGTCATCCACGATTCGCACTCCCACGCCGAGGAGAACATGACGTTGACGGATATCATCGCCGATTCCTCGAACGTCGGCACCGTCAAGGTCGGCATCGCGCTGGGCAAGGAGCTGCTGGATTCGTGGGTCCGGCGCTTCGGGTTCGGAAAGGAAACCGGACTCGACTTCCCGGGCGAGTCGCAGGGCATCGTCCTCGATCTGGACGAGTGGTACGGCTCGACCATCTCCCAGATCCCCATGGGACAGGGGATCGCAGTAACTCCGATCCAGCTCGTCTCCGCCTATGCGGCGTTGGGCAACGGGGGGATGTGGGTCGAGCCGAAACTCGTTCACGCGACGCTCGATAGCGAGGGCACGCCGGTGCAGGCATCCCCTCCGGCGCGCCGTCGGGTGCTGTCGAGAACGACCGCGCGCGAACTGCTGGACATCCTGTCCGAGGTCGTCGAACGGGGAACCGGTATCGAGGCGGCGGTGCCGGGTTATGCGGTTGCCGGGAAGACTGGTACCGCGCAGAAGCCTCTTCCGACCGGTGGGTACGGGAGCTCCTACATCGCCTCGTTCGCCGGTATCGCCCCCGCGGATCACCCGAACATCGCGGTGCTCGTGAGCTTCGACAACCCGTCGCCGATCTGGGGCGGGTCGACCGCCGCCCCCACGTTTCAGAAGATCGTCGAGTTCACCCTCCGTCACCTCGGCGTCCCCCCTACGGCGAACGCCGAGAAGGACCTCGAGGATCTCCGCACGCTTCCGGAGGAACCGCTTGTCCACGACTAGCATGGAGCCCATGCACGGGCAACACAGTGGGCAGCACAGATTGGCCGGCCTCGCCGGGGCCGCCGGCGATGCCCTCGAGGACGTCGAGGGGAACGGCGAGGTGATCATCAGTGGCTTGGCGTACGACTCCCGAACCGTCCGAGACGGAGACCTCTTCTTCTGTGTCCCCGGAACCGTGACCGATGGACACGAGTTCGCGTCCGGAGCGGTCTCGTCGGGAGCCGCCGCGCTGTGCGTGGAGAGACGTCTCGACCTCGGGGTTCCCGAGGTGATCACCTCCGACGCTCGGGTCGCGATGGCTCGGATGTCGGCCGCGTTCTATTCGTATCCGGCCTCGCAGCTCTTGATGGTCGGGGTTACCGGCACCAACGGGAAGACGACCACCGCCTTTCTCCTCGAGTCGATACTCAAGGCGGCCGGCCGCACGCCCGGTTTGATCGGAACGATCGAAACCAGGGTCGGTGACAAGGTCAGCCCAGGGGTGAGGACGACTCCCGAGTCGCTCGATCTGCAGAGGTTGCTGGCCGAGATGCGGCTCGCCGGCGCGGACTCCCTCGCGATGGAGGTCACCTCGCACGCGCTCAGGCTCCGCCGGGTGGAAGGGATCAGGTTCACCGCGGCCGCATTCACGAACCTCTCGCAGGACCATCTCGACTTCCACCGGGACATGGAGGACTACTTCGCCGCCAAGGCCAGCCTCTTCACGACCGGGCACCTGGAGGCCGGGGCGTCAAACATCGACGATCCGTACGGCCGCCGTCTGATGGAGTCATCGGAGGTGCCGTGCACGGGCTTCGGGGTCTCCCCGGGTGCGCAGGTCCGGGCCGAGGATGTGAGCCTGGGGCAGCGGGGGAGTGACTTCGTCATCGTCGTCGAGGACGTGAACGGTGTGACCGGGAAACTCCCCGTGTCGACCGGGCTGGTCGGTGCGTTCAACGTGTCCAACTGTCTCGCGGCCGCGGCGACTGCCCTGCTGGCCGGCATCGAGCTCGACGCGATCGGTGAGGGCCTTCATTCCCTGAGGGCGGTTCCCGGACGGTTCGAGTCGATCGACCTCGGACAACCGTTCGGAGTGGTCGTCGACTATGCACACACGCCCGACTCGCTCGACAACGTCCTGCGAGCCGCGCGGTCGCTCGTCGGTGGAGACGGCCGTGTCGTCGTGGTCTTCGGTTGCGGTGGAGACCGAGATCGACAGAAGCGCCCATTGATGGGGATCGCAGCCGCGAAGCTCGCCGACTACGTGATCGTTACCTCCGACAACCCGCGCAGCGAGGATCCGCACGCGATCCTGGATCACATCCTCGAAGGTGTCATCGGCGTCCGGACCGAAGGCCCCGATACCGTGATGGTCGACCGCAGAGAGGCGATAGAGCACGCACTCGCGGGCGCGAACGCTGGGGACGTCGTCGTGATAGCGGGGAAGGGACACGAGACCTGGCAACAGTTCGCCGACCACTCGGTCCCCTTCGATGACCGCACCGTTTCTCGCGAGGTCCTCGCCGGTCTCGGTTGGGGGGAGTCCGGATGATCGGCATCCTGATCGCCGGGATGGTGGGCATGGCCGTGTCGCTCTTCCTGACGCCGGTCGCCGTGAAGAACTTCAGGGCGTGGGGATGGGGTCAGACGATCCGGGAGGAGGGCCCGAAGGCCCACTACGAGAAGAGCGGGACGCCGACCATGGGCGGGCTGGTGATCCTCGCGGGCACGATCCTCGGATACGCCTTCGGTCACATCGGGAGCGAGGGTCTCGTTCCGTTCCGGGACAGCGGGATCGTTGCCCTCGGCGCAACGATCGCTTTCGGGATCCTCGGTTTCATCGATGACTTCATCAAGGTGCGCAAGGCGCGCAACCTCGGGCTCCGAAGCCGCACCAAGTTCATCGGCCAGGCCGTCATCGCGATCGTCTTGACCTATCTCGTCACCGAGGTGGTGAAGGTTGGAACCGACGTTTCATTCTTCAGATCGACCGCGATCGACCTCGGTATCTTCTTCTACATCTGGGTCTTCATCCTCGTGTCGGGGTCGTCCAACGGGGTGAACCTCACCGACGGACTGGACGGTCTGGCGGTCGGCGCATCGGCTCAGGTCCTCGGAGCATTCGTGGTGATCGCGTTCTGGCAGTTCCGTCATCCCGGCTTCTACGACATCGGCAAGACCGGATCCGATCCTTTCGACCTCGCGATCCTGGCCGCGGCGATGTTCGGCGCATGCTCGGGGTTCCTGTGGTGGAACACCGCCCCGGCCAAGATCTTCATGGGTGACACCGGGTCGTTGATGCTCGGCGGAGCCATGGCCACGTTCGCGATCCTTCTGAACACCCAGCTCCTCCTGTTGCTGCTTGGAGGCATCTTCGCGGTCGAGACCCTGTCGGTGATGATGCAGGTTCTGTTCTACAAAACGCTCAAGCGACGCGTGTTCCTGATGGCCCCGGTCCATCACCACTTCGAGGTCGGGGGCTGGCCCGAGATAACTGTGATCGTGAGGTTCTGGATCCTGTCGGGGTTGTCGGTTAGTTTCGGGCTCGGCCTCTTCTACGCAGATTTCCTCGGGAAGGGAGGCCTGCCGTGACATCGTTCTCGGGCCGGCGGGTTCTCGTGGTGGGGCTCGGCGTGAGTGGATACGCCGCAGCCGAGGCGCTGCTCGATCAGGGCGCCACCGTGCGGGTCACCGAGGCGGGAACCAGTGCCACCATCGAGGAGCGCGCGACCGCGTTGCGTTCGAGAGGCGCCGAGGTAGAGCTCGGTGGTCACGATCTAGAAGACCTCGACTGCGATCTAGCCGTGGTGAGCCCCGGCATCCCTCCGTCCTCCGCGATCATCACCGCTCTCAGGTCTACGGAAGTCGAGCTGATCGGCGAGATCGAGCTCGCTTACAGGCTCGCCGAGTGTGACTTCCTCGCGGTGACAGGTACGAACGGGAAGACCACGACCGCGGCGCTCCTTGCGGCGATACTCGCCGAAGGCGGGATCGACTCGATGGCGGCGGGGAACATCGGTACGCCGGTCGTCGAAGCTGTGAAGAAGATCGGCAAGGGCGGCGCGATTGCGCTCGAGGTATCGAGCTTCCAACTCTCGACCATCACGACGTTCCGTCCCAAGGTGGCTGTGGTGCTGAATGTCGCCGAGGACCACACCGACTGGCACGGATCGTTCGAGGCGTACGCCGCGGACAAGGCGCGTATCACCGAGAACCAGATCGCCGGCGACGTGTTCATGCCGAACATAGAGGATCCCATCGCGGCGAGGATGGTCAAAGGTACCCGTGCGACGACGGTTCCCTTCTCTGCGATTCGGATACCCGAAGGTGGGATCGGCGTTACTTCCGGGAAGGTGATGTGGAGGGGCCGGGAGATCTTCACGATGGACGACTCGGCTCTGAGTGGCGTTGCCGGCCTTGAAGATTCGATAGCGGCCGCCGGCGCCGCGCTCGAGTACGGGGTCGACCCGCGCGCCGTGCTGCGCGCGATCAAGAGCTTCCAACCTCTGGCACATCGACTAGAGGTCGTCGCTGAGATCGACGGGGTGACGTTCATCAACGACTCCAAGGCGACCAACCCACACGCGACCCTGGCCGCGGTGAAGGGACTGGAGGACGTCGTGCTGATCGCCGGGGGCCGGGCCAAGGGGATCGACCTTTCGCCCTTGAAGCAGACCGTTCCTCCGGTCAGTGCGGTCGTTGCGATCGGCGAGGCTGCCGACGAGGTGACGGCGGCGTTCTCCCAGGTCGTTCCGGTCGAGCGTGCCGGCTCCATCGCGGATGCCGTCCGGATAGCGCACGCACACGCGGTCCGCGGTGGCACGGTCCTGCTATCTCCCGGCTGTGCCAGCCTCGACATGTTCGCCAGCTACGTCGAGCGCGGGAACGCATTCACCGAGGCCGTCAAAGATCTGATCGCAGCAACTCAGGAGGACGACTGATGGCGAGCCGCTCAACTTCGATCCGTCGGGCCAGCTCTTCATCCGCGGCGCGGTCCTCGCGGGCAAGGGCCGGGGTCTTGAGACCAAGGCATCCGGCGGTACTGGTGACGATCGCGACCGGCGCCCTGGTCGTGATCGGTCTCCTGATGATCCTGTCGGCCAGTTCGGTCACCTCCTTCGCCACCTACGGGACGTCGTTCGTGTATTTCAAGAAGCAGTTGATGTGGGCCGCCGTAGGCGTTGCCGGTTTCGTGGTGTGTGCGGTCGTCGACTACCGGCGTTGGAAGAACCTCGGCTACATCGCCTTCGCGCTGTCCCTGGTGATGCTGCTCGCGGTGATCATCCCCGGGGTCGGGGTCACGGTCGGTGGAAGCGCGAGGTGGCTCGCGTTCGGCCCTCTCCAGTTCCAGCCGTCGGAGTTCGCCAAGCTGGCTTTGATCCTGTTCCTCGCGGATGTCTTCTCGCGCAAGAGGGAAGAGCTGTTCGACACGTTCGCCCACACGATGGTCCCTGTGATCCCCGCGCTGGCCCTTCTGGGGCTGTTCATCATGAAGCAGCCCGACCTCGGCACAACGATGATCCTCGGCTTCATCGGCATGGGGATGGTGTTCGTCGCCGGAGGCCCCCTCCGCTACCTCGTGCCGAGCATGGTCACGGGCGCTCTGCTGGCCGGAGGACTCGCGCTTGCGGAGCCGTACCGCAGGGCCCGCGTGTTGACGTTCCTGCACCCGTTCCGCGACCCGTTCAACACCGGGATGCAGACGATCCAGTCTCTGATCGCGGTGAGCTCGGGTGGGTGGTTCGGGGTCGGACTCGGAGCGAGCCGCCAGAAATGGTCGCGCATCCCGAACGCTCATACCGACTTCATCTTTGCGATCTTCGCCGAGGAGACCGGGTTGCTCGGATCGGTGGTGATGATCGGGCTGTTTGCCTTCCTCGCCTACCTCGGTGTGCGCACTGCGCATAAGGCGCCCGACCGCCACGGGATGCTCATCGCCGCGGGGGTCACGATCTGGATCTCACTGCAGGCGTTGATCAACATCGGTGCGGTTACCGCGTCCCTGCCGGTCACGGGAGTCCCGTTGCCTCTGGTGTCGTTCGGAGGAACGTCGTTGTTGGTCTCGCTCGTGTCCATGGGACTGTTGACGAACATCGCGTACCAGGGCGCGTTGCCTGCGTCCACCAAGAAGCCCTCCGCTCCGAGGACGAAGAGGCGCCGATGAGGGTGGTGATCGCGGGCGGCGGGACCGCCGGCCACGTGAACCCGGCGATCGCGGTTGCTCAGGCCCTCGAGGGACATGAGGTGTCGTTCATCGGAACCGCCGCGGGGGCCGAAGCCTCTCTGGTTCCGTCGGCCGGGTTCCCCTTGGAGAAGATCGAGGTCTCCGGGTTCGACCGCAGCCGGCCGCTGTCGATCTTTCCCACCGCGGTCCGCGCACTGAACGCCGTGAGAGCTGCCCGCAGCATCCTGAAACGGCGGGCACCAGATGTCGTGCTGGGTGTCGGCGGCTACGTCAGTCTCCCCGCCTGCCTCGCGGCGAGGTCTCGTCGGATCCCGATCGTGATCCACGAACAGAACATCGTTTTCGGTCTGGCGAACCGCGTCTGCCGCAGGTCTGCAGCCGCGGTCGCGGTGTCGTTCGAGGCGACCCTCGAGGCCGCGGGCCCCAAAGGGGTGTTCACCGGGAACCCGGTTACGAAGGCGTTCGTCGCAGCCGATCTCCCAGGCGAGAGGCGCGCTGCTCACGCGCGTTACTCGCTCGATCCGGACAGGCGAACACTGCTGGTCTTCGGCGGAAGCCAGGGAGCGCGGCGCATCAATGAAGCCGCCCTTGGCCTGGCGGTCTTGTGGAAGGACCGCTCCGACCTCCAGGTGCTGCACATCACCGGGAGGTCACACGGCGCTGCTTTCCGCGCACGCGCGGGGACCGGCACGAGCGCGCTGATCTACCGGCAGGTGGAGTTCGTGGACCGCATGGTGGGGGCTTACGCGGTTGCGGACCTGGCCCTGTGCAGGGGCGGCGCCACGACCGTCGCTGAACTGGGCGGGACCGGCGTTCCTGCACTCATCGTTCGTTTTCCCTACCACCGGGACCGTCAGCAGGAACTCCACGGC
>JBKJZQ010000062.1:0-12618 GCA_046715095.1 Actinomycetota bacterium
CAGGGCCGAAGGACGCGACCCGGCCGTGGGCCGCTTGGAGCTCCTCGGCGAGCGAATCTGCTTTCGCGATCAGTTCGTCCACCCCGTCGGTGCCCTTGTCGAAGACAAGAGGTTCCAGATCCCAGGTGACTTCTTCGGCGCGCGATGAGGTAGTGGCAGGGGTTGTCATGCATCCAGATTACCGGACTCAGTATCTTTACCGGATGGACGACGCTCCTTCTCGCCTCGCGTACAAGCTCCGCCGTCAGGCGCGGTCGTGCGCGTCGCTTGGGTCCCCTCTCTACGAGCTGATCCTGGAGCGGGCGGCAGACGACGTCGAGGCGGGCGGCACGATATGGAGGGTCCTCGAAGGGCGCGAGGAGGACCCAAAGGGCTCCGCGCGTGCCCTTCGTTTCGTCGGTGCGGTCCACCGGCTCGTCCTTAGTGGTGTCGCTCCCGCACTCGAACCCTTCTATCCCTCGGTGGGAGGGGACGGCAAGACGCCCGGGATCTGGGATGCGTTCCTAGCAGTCGTCGAGGACAACGCGGAGCGTTTGCGAGAACTGGTGCTGCGACCGGTTCAGACGAACGAGGTCGGCCGGGCGGGCGCTCTGGTCGGAGGCTTCCTGGAGGTTGCCCGGGCGACCGGGCTGCCGCTCAGGACGCTCGAGCTGGGGACTTCGGCAGGACTCAACCTCAGGTGGGATCACTTCCTCTACGAAGCACGCGGGAAGACCTGGGGAGATCCCACTTCGCCGGTCAGGTTGTGCGACTACAACTCCGAACGACCGCTCCCGTTCGAGGTCGAGGTCGAGGTCGTCGAACGGGCCGGCTGTGACGAACATCCGCTCGATCCGGCCACCGACGACGGGTACCTCACGCTCGCCTCGTACGTGTGGCCCGACCAGGTGCGCCGCCATCGCTTGCTCAAGGCCGCGGTCGAGGTCGCCAAACGGGTCCCGGCGAGGGTGGACGCGGCGCGGGCGGGGGACTGGCTGGCGCGCGAGCTGGAGGGGCGACCCGGCGGTTCGGCGACCGTCGTCTTTCATTCGATCGTGATGCAGTACGTGGATCCGGACGAAAGGGAGAGCATCGAGGACCTGTTCGAGGAACACGGCGCGGCGGCGACGGACGAGTCTCCGCTGGCGCGCCTCCAGATGGAACCAGCAGGAGAGATCGCGAACGTCTCCCTCGAGATCTGGCCCCCGGGGGGCGAACGGTTGGTGGCGACGACCGGCTACCACGGCGCCGCGATCAGATGGCTGGGTCTGTAAGGGTCAGGCGGTTGGGGGTGATGCTCCTCCGGGCGACACGTCGCGTAACCGGAAGTACAGAACGACCCACGTGATAGCGACGAACGGTCCCGCGACCGTCCCGCTGAGCAGGTCGGAGATGAAGCGGGCGGTGGTCTCGGGAAGGGACACCACCAGCAGTCCGATGACGATCCCGACCGCGATCTGGATCAGGAAAGTAAGGACGATCAGCCCGAAGACGTTCCAACCATGGCCCTGGACCAGGTCCTTGCTGCGGCCGAAGGATCCCATTGCGCCCGTTCCTTCGAGAACGATCACCGGCACGATGAGCACCCAGATCGTCAGGAGGTAAAGCCCGGGAACGAGCAGGAGAACCAACCCCAGGGCGATCCCCAAGCCTGCGAGGAGCGATGCGCCGGTTATCGAGCCCAGGAAGGGGCGGGCCTTGGCGAAGGTCTCTCCGACGGTCATGTCGACGCGGCCGTCCCTCACATCCAGCACCGCGTGCACGAACGCTCCTTGCAGGAGGAACACGCCTACCAGCGACACCACGGTCGCCAGCAGGGCGCCGAAGATCCCCGCCAGCCCGATGAGGAGCGCGCTTGCCAGGCCGACGATCACGTAGACGGCCAGGGCCAGGATCGCGAAGCGCTGCCAGTGTGCCTTGTAGAGGCTCCAGGCCTCTCCGAGTACTCCAGAGGTTGGATTCATGTCCGAAGCCTAAGGCCCAAGGTCACGCCGAATGGAACAAAGACGCGAGGCGCATGCCGAGCCACGGCTTCTTGCCGAAGGCGACGATCTTGCCGGTGAGGACCGGCCCCCACTGTCCCGTCCGGCCGTAACCCACCAGGAGGTAGGTAACGGGGTCGGCGGAGATGCGGCAGTCCACCGATCTCGACGGCGAGCTCCTTATCTCGAGCTGTCCGCCGGAGATCTCGAAGTACACGGTCGAGCCGCCGCGCAGCCGCACCTCGTACGAGGCATCGAGATCCTTGATCGCGTCGGTATTGACGAAGTGCTCGAGGATCGGAAGGTGCCCGTCGAAGATCAGGTTCGCGTCGTTCCTCGAGATCGACCACGGCCGTGCTTCGGCCGTTGCGACATCGCGCCCGTGGATCGAACATTCGTTGATGAGGACCGACGCCAGCGTGTAGACCGGGACTTCCTTCCCACCGTGCCACTTCACCGGTTGCTCCCAGTTCTCGGGGCCGACCGCGGAGGTGAATCCCTTCAGTGCCAGGTCGATGCGGTCGGCGGCCTCGGCCGGGTCGCGCAGCGTGTCCCTCACCAGCTCGTCGTCCCAATAGGCCGCCATCGCGAGGTGATCTTCGACCGGAGATGATCCTCCTCGCACGAGATCCGGATACATCATGAAGATCAGCGATACGTGGGTCGCCAGTTCGGCGGTGCTCCAGCGGCCGATGGCGGTCCGTGCCGGATCGGCCGTGCGAAGGAGCGTGGTGAAGCGTCCGGCGACGTCCTCGAGGACCTCGATGGACTCGTTCAGCTCTGGAACGGGGAGGCTCATGCTTTGCTCCTCTGTTTGGCCGGTCGTCGAGACGACCATCGATATGCCCGGATCGTTCCACGGGCAGATGGTTCTGCGTACGTCAGATTAAGCTACGGCTCCTGAACGACGAGAGTTCAGACCGAGGCCGGCGGCCCCCTGCGGATCCGAGGAGTGATGAATGACCGACCCAGGCGCGACCGCTCTCTTGCAGCGATCCAAGTGGGCTGTTGGGGCGCTGGCCGGAAGCGTGTTCGCCGCGGCGCTCGGTTTCATGATGGCGTTGCGGGAATCGTCGGTCGTCTCTGAAGCACTGTCGGGAGACGCCTCCGCTCCGTCGCGGCTCCTGTCGGCGGATGACGCCCGGGTTCAGGTTGCGAGATTGCAGCTGGTCCTCATGATCGTGACCGCGGTGGTCTTCATCATGTGGTTCCGGCGAGCGGAGAGGAACATCCGGAACTGGGATGCCCGCGGACTCCCCTTCGACGAGTGGTGGAACGTCGGAGGCTGGTTGATCCCGGTGGCCAATCTCTTCGTTCCCGTCCGGATGACCGCGGTCATCTGGAGGGCAACGGACGCGTCGGTCTCGCCAGAGATCGGTGAGGAATGGAAGACGAAGAGCCTGTCGCCCCTCGTTCCCCTCTGGTGGGCCGCGTGGATAGGGGGGACGGTGCTCTCCCGGGTCGCGTCCAACCAGATCGGCGCGGCGGATGACCTCGAGACCCTTCGCTCCGCGCTGGGTCTCTCGGCCGTCTCGAACGTAGTCGTCCTCGCCGCCGCGGTCCTCGCGATCATGGTCGTGCGCTCGATCACCGCACGGCAGGCGACCCGGGCTGAGTTCTACCGCGTGGCCATCCCCGACCCCCCGGTCGCTCCCGCGATCTAAGCGTCCTACTCAGACGACCGGCGCTCCCGGGGTGACGCCGTCCTCGAGCGCTGCCCGGCCGCTTCTAGTGGCACGTCGCACCACTAGGCTTGGAGGATGCCGGAGCTACCTGAGGTCGAATCGGTCCGCCGACAGCTCGATCCGGAGCTGTCCGGCAGGCGCATCGAAGAAGCGGGGTGGGATCCGCTCCCCAGCATGCCGCGGGAGTTCGTCAACGTGGGGTTGGCGGAGGGACGGACCATCGTGAGGGTCGGCCGGCGGGGAAAGTTCCTGATCGCGCCGCTCGACGGGGGTCTCGAGATGATCATGCATCTCGGGATGACGGGTGCGTTCCATTTCGATCACGACGACCCATACGTGCGGGCCAGGCTGTGGCTCGATGATGGGAGGGTCCTCGCGTTCAGGGACCCGCGGCGCTTCGGGAGACTCGCGGTCGTCACGGCCGGTGACTACGCGGCGATCCCGACCCTCGCGACGCTCGGTCCGGAACCCCTGACCGATGAGTTCGATACCGAACGCTTCGCCCAAACGATCGCCACGACGAAGGCACCGATCAAGCCCTTCCTGCTGTCCCAGAAGCCGGTGGCAGGGGTCGGAAACATCTACGCCGACGAGGCCCTATGGATCGCTCGCATCCATCCGTCGTCGCGCCGGGTAGGCCGGAAGAGAGCGCTGGTGCTTCACGAAGCGATCCGCACGGTTCTGTCCGATGCGATCGAACGCGAAGGCACGACGTTCCGTGATTACCGCATGGTCAACGGCGAATCGGGAAGGAACGCCGCGTTCCTGGTGGCTTACGGGCAGGAAGGCAAACCGTGTCCGCGGTGCGGGACCCCGATGCGTAAGTACGTCCTCGGGGGCCGGGGAACGACCTTCTGTCCGCGCTGCCAGCGAGCCTGAGCGCGCCCGGCCACATGCAAAAGGGCTCCGGCATCCCTGCCGGAGCCCTTCCTGGTTCGCTCTTGGTTGTCAGGACAGCTTCGAGTCCATCCGCTCGAGAACCGTCTGGCGCGCCTTCGTGTCGGCCTCGTAGGCCTTGAGGGTCGCGATCTCCTCATCGGTGAGGCCGTCGAGACGTCCTTTGATCTCATCGACGGTGAGCGCGTCGTAGGTCGGGATCGGAAGCTCGATGAGCTTGCCCTCGATCGTCCCGAGAACGGTGGAACGGTTCTGGTTGGACCGCTCGTACCTGTAGACCTTGGCGAGATCGGTCTGGGTGAGCCCGGTCAACCGCGCTTTGATCTCCCCGACGGTCAGGTCGTCGTACTTGGCGATGGCCAGCCCGCTCGATTTCGCGGGCGCTGCGACACGCGGCATCTTCGGCGCCGCGGCTGCCTCCCAGCGTTTGGTCGCCTGAGTAGCAGTCTGCTTGGTGCCGGAGCGGAGTTCCTTGAACCTAGCCGTCATCTTCCGCTCGATCGGTTTGACGCGGTCCGCGCCTCGATCGATGAAGTCCTCGTACGTCTTCTTGAACGTTCCGCCGTCGATGCTCGAGACCTTGTCGCGTAGCTTTGAGTACGCGCCGAGCGGCAGATACACGCCCACCTCGACGGCGCGATCCCGAACCTTCTCCATGGTGTCCATCTATATGCACCCCTCTTGTTCTGACCGGCCTCTGGATATCTGCGGCGCAATGAGCGTGCGAGTCCTCAGGGGATCGCTTGCTTCTGTTATACGGCCGCTAACTAGTGGTTACCCATGGAGGTTGATTGCGAAACGACAAAGGGCCGGGGGTAGGCCCCCGGCTCCGTTGGAACGACTTACGGCCGGTCGACGAGCCTTGGGTTGCTCCGGGTTACTCCGGCTTCGGTGGGATCGTCAGCTCTTGGCCGACGGCGAGCGAGGTGGGATCGGTGATGCCGTTCTCCTCGGCGATCAGATCGTCCAGCGAGACATCGCCGTAGAACTGCTCCGCGATGGTCTGCAACGTGTCCCCGGACTCGACGATGTAGGTCTCGGCTTGGCCGGTCGTTTCGCCGTCGCCGTTCGGGTTTTCGTTGCCCGAACCGTCGCCCTGGGTCCCCGTCCCGCTGGTGTCTTCGGCGTTCAGTTGCTCCTGGAGGGCGACGATCTGCTGCTGAAGGTCCTCGATCTGGGTGTCGGCCTCGGCGGCGGTGGCCTTGGCCTGATCGAACTCGGCCTGCGACACGCCGCCCCCAGCGGTGGTGCGACCGATCAGGAAGGCGAGGAGAACGAGGGCGCCGAGGATCGCGACGCGACCCCAGATGATGTCGCTCCCCGGTCTCCGGGGCTCGGGCTCGTCATAGCCGTAGTCGAAAGCGTCGTCGGTGGTAGCGCTTTCGTAAGGCTGGAACGGCTTCGTCGGGTGCTCTTCCATAGCCTTTGCCATCCCTCGTGAGGTTCATGGAAGCGTAGCAGAAGGCTCGCTTTTCACCCCGGACCCGCCGCCGGGGGTCGGGACGGGTTGAAGGCGCGCTTGGGTAGGGTGCCTACATGGCGGAGGAAGAAACGGAACGGGAAGGGAACGGGCCCAAGCCGCCCAGCTCGAGGGATAGGAACGTCATCCCCACCGGGTGGCTACAGCGCGGCAGCCGGCTGGCGGGCCAGACCGGGAAGTCGGCCGCCCGTTTCGTCGGCACCCGGGCGAAGTCTTTAGCCCAGCCACACCGGGCCCAAGAGTTCCTCGATGGTTTCCACAAGCAGACCGCGCAGCAGCTGGTCCAGATGCTGGGTGAGATGAAAGGCGCGGCGATGAAGCTGGGACAGCTCGCCTCGTTCTACGAGTTCGCGGCCGAGGGCGAGTACCTAGCGACCTATCGCGACGCTCTGACGATGCTCCAGAACTCTGCGCCTCCGATGGATCCGGCCGCGTCGCGGAGCGTGATCGAAGAGGAGTTCGGCCGGGGAGTGGACGAGCTGTTCGCCGAGTTCACCGACGAGCCGGTCGCATCCGCGTCGATCGGTCAGGTTCACCGTGCCGTGCTCCACTCGGGAGAGACCGTCGCGGTGAAGGTCCAGTACCCCGGGGTGGACGACGCAGTCCGGGCCGACCTCAAGAACGTTTCGGCGATGACCAAGCTCGCGGTGGCGATCGCTCCGAACCTCGACCCGAAGGAGATCGCCAACGAAGTCAAAGAGCGTGTGCTCGAGGAACTCGACTACCGGAGGGAGGCGACGAACCAGGCGCGTTTCAGCGAGATGTTCGATGGACACCCGTTCGCGGTCGTTCCCAAGGTCTTCCCCGAGTTCTGTCGCACGAGGGTGATCACTCAGGAGTTCATTGACGGAGCGCCGTTCATGGACGCGTTCGAGTGGCCGCAGGAAGACAAGGATGCTCTCGCCGAGAAGTTGTTCCGCTTCTTTTACGGCAGCCTTAACCGGTTCGGGTTGTTCTCCGCCGATCCCCATCCAGGCAACTACCTGCTGATGGACTCGGGCAAGGTCGCGTTCCTCGACTTCGGTCTCGTCAGGGCGGTCGACCCGGGCACCCTCAAGCTGCTGCTCGAGATCGCCCAGGCTCTCATCCACGACGACAGGGACCGCGGCCGTACGGCCCTAGAAGGGCTCGGGATCCTCACCCCTCGAACGCCCGATATCGATGCCGTGTGGGATCACATGAGGATGCTCAACGCACCGATCCTCGAGGATCGTCCCTTCAAGGTCGATCCGCCTCTGGTCGGGAAGATCGCCCAGGCTGGGTTCGATCCTCGGTCGGAGGCATTCCGAGCGCTTCGCAAGGTTGGCGTCCCGGGGATCATGGTGACGTTCAACCGCATGTCGTTCGGTCTCGGCTCCATCATCGGCCGGCTCGAAGCGACCGCGAACTGGCAGGCGATCATGCGAGAGATGTGGTTCGGAGAACCCTCGACGACCGAACTCGGCCGGGCCGAGCAGGAGTGGTTGCACGTCGCCCACCCCGAGGCTCACCCGCCGCTCGGAGAACTAGACCGCTGAGAGCCGTGCCGGGCGAAACGGAGCTCGTCGCCTCAGCTCCCACTCGGCCGGCACTCGCGGAATGGCTGGACGTCATGTGTCGTCAGGGTCCTTCGGCTCATGCGGTCAATCCGAGTACCTTGTTGTCTGGGCGATGACGACGAGCAACCGGGAGGGAGACATGCGCGGCTACGACGTTGGCATTATCGGAGCGGGGGTCCACGGGGCCGCTGCCGCGTTCCATCTCGCCAACCGGGGGATCAAGGCGGTGGTGTTCGAACGAAGGGCGCCGGCCGGAGGGCCGACGGGGCGGTCGAGCACTATCTGTCGCGCGTACTACACCAACGTCTTCTTGGCTCGGGTCGCGCGCGAGAGCATCGAGATGCTCGCAGACTTCGAGACCGTCACCCACGGGCGCCACTCGGGCTTCCATCGCACGGGCTTCCTGTTCCTCCATCCCCCGGAGGACGTTGCCGCGCTGGCGGAGGGGACCGCCCGCCTCGCCGAGGCCGGTGTCTCCGTGGAGCTGCTCGATCGCACGGAGCTGATGGAGCGCTTCCCCGAGGTCGCTCTCGACGGTATCGAGGCGGGTGTGTGGGAGCCGGATGCCGGCTACGCGGATCCCGCCGGAACCACGCTCGGTCTCCTCGAACGAGCGATCGAGCTGGGGGCCGAGGCGCGGATGGCGGGCGCCGTCACCCGCATCGAGCTCGCCGACGGGGGAGGCGCATACGTCCGTGCAGCCGACGGCTCCGAGGTCCACTGTCGCCGGCTGCTCATCGCCGCCGGCCCCTGGACCGGGCGTCTGACGTCCCTGGTGGACGTCCACCTGCCGCTCACCGTCGAGCGCCACGTCGTCGCCACCGGAGGGTGGGGTTCCGCTCCGCCGATGTCCTACGGCCACGCGGACCTCGTTGCCGGTTACTACTGCCGTCCGGAGGGCCACAACCTCTTCCTCCTCGGATGGCTCCACAGCGCGGCGACCGCCGACCCCGATCGCTTCAAGGAGCAGATCGCGGACGAGGAAGCCGCCGCGCTCTTCGAGGCTGCCATGGCGAGGGTGCCGGCCCTCGGTGGGGCCGAGGGTCGCGGGGGGTGGGCGAGCCTCTACGACGTGAGCCCCGACTGGCAGCCCGTGATCGGGGAGATCGCCCCGGACGTCTTCGTCGACGCGGGGACGAGCGGCCACGGGTTCAAGCTCGCACCCGCGCTCGGCCGGTACGTGGCCGATCTGGTGATGGGCGAGGGCGACCCCGAGCTGGAGCAGTTCCACCCGCGCAGGTTCGTCGAGGGTCACCTCTTGGGGGCCGGGTACCGCTCGGTCCGCATCCTCGGCTGACCGGCGATGACGAGTGGGGCCGAGCCGGTCACCAACGAACGAGGCATCTTCGAGCGGCTCTGTCTCGAGGCCTTCTAGAGCGCCCGTCGTGGGCGATCGGAAGGGTTGCGGGTGATCATCCTCTAGCTCGTGGTCGTTCTCGATCGCCTCACCGTTCGGTCGGTGAGGTGATCGCTCCTTCCGAAGCCGAGGAGACCGACGCGGCGTACTTCGCGAATACGCCTGTCGTGTAGCGGGCCGCAGGCGGGTTCCAGTCAGCGAGCCTCTTGGCCAGCTCGTCATCGTCCAGGACGACCCTGAGCTCGCGACCGTCGACGTCGATTTCGATCACGTCCCCATCCTGCAGCGCGGCGATCGGGCCTCCACGGGCGGCCTCGGGGGCGATGTGTCCGACCATCATCCCGCGGGTCGCGCCGGAGAATCTCCCATCGGTGATCAGCGCGACCTTGTCTCCGAGTCCCTGCCCGACGATGGCCGCAGTGACTCCGAGCATCTCGCGCATCCCGGGCCCTCCGGACGGACCTTCGTAACGGATCACGATCACGTCGCCTTCGTTCAGCGTCTGCTTCTGGACCGCGTCGAAGCATGCCTCCTCGGAGTCGAACACCCTCGCCGGACCGCGATGGAACTTGCGCTCGTGACCGGAGAGCTTTACGACGCACCCTTCCGGGGACAGGTTCCCTCTGAGGATCGCCAGACCACCGGTCGGCTTCAGCGGCGCCTCGATCGGCAGCACGACATCCTGCCCGTCCGTCTCGTGGACCGAATCGGCGACCTCTCCGATCGTGCGGCCATCGACCGTGAGCGCGTCGGGGTGAAGCAGACCCGCCTTCTTCAGCTCGCGCATCACGAGTGCAGAACCACCGGCCCGGTGCAGGTCGGTGGCGACGTAACGACCGCCGGGCTTCAGGTCGGCGAGGGTGGGCGTGCGATCGGCGATGGCGCCGAAGTCGTCGATCGAGAGCGCAATGCCCGCTTCACGCGCGATCGCAAGAAGATGAAGGACCCCGTTCGTGGACCCTCCAGAGGCAGCCACAGAAGCGATCGCGTTCTCGATCGCATCCTTCGTGATGATCAAGGACGTTCTCCTGTCGGCCTTGACCATCGCGACGGCGAGCTTGCCCGCCTCTTCAGCGGCGGCCGGTTTGGCAGGGTCGGTAGCGGGGATCCCCGAGAGCGCGGGGGGACTGATGCCGAGGAAGTCGACCGCCATGGCCATCGTGTTGGCGGTGAACTGGCCACCGCAGGCTCCTGCTCCGGGACAGGCCTTGCCTTCGAGGTCGTGAAGGTCTTCGGACGAGAGCGTGCCGGCCGCGTGCTGTCCGACCGCCTCGAAGACATCCTGGATCGTCACGTCCTTGTTCCGCCATCTGCCCGGCGCGATCGATCCGTTGTAGAGGACGAGACCAGGGAGATCGAGGCGGCAGAGCGCCATGACTGCGGCGGGGATCGTCTTGTCGCACCCCACGAGGCACACGAGTCCGTCGAAGAGGTGGCCGCGGGTAACGAGCTCGATCGAGTCGGCGATCACCTCGCGGCTGACGAGCGACGCCCGCATGCCCTCGGTCCCCATCGAAACGCCGTCGGAGACCGCTATCGTGTTGAACTCGACCGGGGTCGCACCCGCCGCACGGATCCCCTCTTTCACCTTCACCGCAAGCTCGCGCTGGTTCAGGTTGCAAGGCATCGTTTCGATCCACGTCGTGGCGACGCCGATCAAGGGCTTGGCGAGATCGGCGTCGGTGAATCCGACGCCCTTCAACATCGCCCTCCCGGGAGCTCTGTCGGGGCCGTCGGTAAGGACGGCACTCTTGCGCTTGGAGGGATCGCTTGGGGTGCTGTACGGATCGGTCATGCCGGGACTTTACTGCGCGTCGCGTACCCAGAACACCTTTGAGGTGGTTTCCGTGCGAGGGGTGGCGCGCCAGGGACCACAAAGGTGGGTTCGCGGCGGAGATGCGATGCCCAAGCTCAGAGTCAGACAGGTACCTTGTCGTCGGTAGATGCTTTGACCTGATTCCTCCCGGCTGCCTTCGCGACGTAGAGAGCCTCGTCAGCGCGTCCCAAGATGCTCGAAGAGGTCTCGTCGCTGGGGATCCTGGTGGCGACCCCGACGCTCGCGGTGATGCGGATGTGACCCGCGCGCGTGGCGATCGTGCTGTCGGCCAGGGCCCGCCGGATGCGCTCCCCGGCCTTGACGGCCACCCCAGAGTCGGCGCCGGAGAACAGGACGACGAACTCCTCCCCACCGAGCCGGCCAACCGCATCTCCGTCCCGGAGGCGACTCGACATGCGTTCCGCGACCCAGACCAGGACCTCGTCTCCGACCGGGTGTCCGTAGGAATCGTTGATCGCCTTGAAGTGGTCGAGATCGACAGCCGCCATCGCGACCTCCCCGGGACCGTGCATGAGAGCATCGGCTTGCTCGAGGATCGCTCTGCGTGAGAAGACCCCAGTGAGCGCATCTCTTTCGTTCTCTTCCCTGAGCTCTTGGTTGGAGATCAACACCTCGCGATACATCCGCCCGATCTCTCGAACGAGGGCCACCAGGACAACGCCGGTCGCCGCGAGGGCTAGAGCCCGACCCGCGTACCAACCAACCGTGAGTCTCGCTCCGGCGGCGACCGTGAGGAGCGAGTCACCCGCGGTAGCCGCGGCTGCGACCACGATCCATCTCTCGAGGAGATGGCTCGGGTGACTCCTGATGATGATCGCGACCAGCGAAAGGACACTGAACAGCACGACCCAGGGTCCGAGGGTTCCTGCCATGCGAGGGTGGTCGAGGACCCCTCCGAGCACGGGGACCGTGCCCAGGCTATTGATGAAGAGGTAACTCAACACCACTACACCGAGAACGACGGCTCCGATACCACGTTGACGAACCTTCACGTGATGAGTCCTCACGTACCGAACGGCCCGTTCGGGCCACGGGGCGAGCGATGCGGCGAGGCCCAGAGGGAAGGCAAGGTGCCAGGCGACCCAGAACCACGCGGACGTCGACGGCGTGCCCCCGAGGATTCTGGTGGCGCCCAGGACGTAAGAATGGGTCAGCGCAGTGGGGATCAAAAGAAGGCCTGTGAACAGGTAGGTGAGGCTGAGGCCGAGCAGGCGGATCTCACCTTGAGCCCCGAACTGCTGCCACAGGAGGTACGCGGTCATTAGCTCGATCAGGAAGATGGCCGCCAAGAACGCCGGCATGAACGCGGGGGTGAACCCGACGATGGTTTCGTTGACCGGGCTGAAAGCCACCGCTACGACCACAGCCGTCGTGGAGGCGAGGGCGATCGTTCTCATTCGCGACAACTCGATCCAAGCCTCCTTGAGCCCAGGGCCCACGTCGCTAGATTCGACCAGACCATCCTCTTATCGTCGGATCTGCGAAAATTCTTGATCCGACGCTTCCTCCTCACCTCCGTTGACACTCGGGTGCCGCGGCGGAGGCGCGCCGAGTGGCCGGCGAGCCCGGGTCTCTGATCTCTCGGAGTTTCGGATTGGGGACGAATCGTTTCACTGACTCGGGCTCGCCGCGCCAGCTCCCGCAGGGCAAGCCTCTCAAGGACTAGTCAATTTGTGCCGATGAAACAGACCAAAGGAACTATAGGCAGCATGGCCTGGTTCCTCAGAAGGTGCCTGAACAAAGGTAGCTCTCGAGGAGCGGGAATAGGGGCCCGCAACCCGAGACTAAAGAGAAGGAAGGACTGGGGCACTTGAAGCAACTGCGCTCTGCGCAGCGGTTGCGGCTATTCCGCAAGGAAGAAGC
>JBKJZQ010000063.1:0-4801 GCA_046715095.1 Actinomycetota bacterium
TTGTGAGCACGCCCTCCCAGCCCCGTCGTACCCGGCTCCCGTTCATCCTCGCCCTCGCGTTCATCGCGATCGTGTCACTTGCGGTGTTCCGCCTCACCGACGCCTTCGTCGTGCAGCTGAGGAACAACAGCCCCTTGTCGGACGAGTCTGCCGGGTGGGCCTACCGGCTCATCGCCATCATCTCGTTCGTTCAAGCACTGTATGCAGGATGGGCGATCCTCCGACCCGAGCGCGTCCAGAGGGCGATGACGGACGAGGCCAGCGTGGCGCAGATGCCGCGGCGCGCGATCGCGGCATCCGTTTCGAGGAACGCCGCCGCCATCTCCTCCCTCACGGTCATCTACGGACTCGCTGTGTTCCTCCTGACCGGGATGCGCGGGGGCTTCGTCCTCTTCCCCCTTCTTGCTCTGGCACAGGGCGCCTGGTACTACCGCCAAGCCGGGGTCATCGCGCAGTGGCTCTCCTTCCAACCTGAGCCCGAGCCCGAGAGACCCACCCGGCCCCCGTGGTCGCGGGAACCGGCCGACTACTGCCCCCCGCTCGCGAGGGGGCTCCGGCCGGAGGGCTCCTGACGTGGGCGGGATCGGTGGGTTCGCGCGTACGGCGCCCGACAAGACCGCGATCATCGAGGGAGGGAGAGCAACCACCTTTGGTGAACTCGAAAGGCGTTCGGCTGCCATCGCGGGCATGCTTGCCAAGGGCGGGCTCCGGAAAGGCGACCGCATCGCGGTGTACTCGGGCAACCGGGCCGAAGTCCTCGAGGTCATCATCGCGGCGCTTCGAGCCGGGATCGTGGCGGTTCCCGTCAACTCGCTCCTGACCCAACCGGAAGTCACCTATGTGCTGGAGGATTCGGGCGCCAAGTGGCTCTTCACCGATCGACCGGTAGACGCACCGCCGAGCGTCGCACGAACGATGAGTTTCGGGGACGCGTTCGAACGAAGCCTGCACGGCTCGAGCCCCGCGCCCATCGACGACTTCACCCTAGCCAAGCCGATGCTCTACACATCTGGAACCACCGGACAACCGAAGGGTGTGTGGGTCGCACCGCAGCGTCCCGAAGCTGCGGCTCGTATATCCGAGGACTTCCAACGGCTCTGGGGGATCACCGACGAGGACGTCCACATCGTGTGCTCGCCGCTCGCGCACTCGGCTCCCCTCCGCTACTCGACGCGCACGCTGGAAGCCGGAGGCACGGTCGTCGTTCAGAAGACGTTCGATCCTGCCGAGACCCTGGCTGCAATCGAGATGTTCTCGGTCACTTCCACCTTCATGGTCCCAACCCATCTGGAACGCATCATCGGTCTCGATCCGTCGACGATCAGGCGTCATGACCTCTCGACGATGCGCATGCTGGCTCACGCGAGCGCTCCGATCAGAACCGAGACCAAGGAACGGGTGATGGAGCTGTTCCCCGAGGACTCTGTGTGGGAGTTCTACAGCGCGACCGAGGGTGCTGCGACACGCATCTCTCCCGAGGAGTGGCGGCGGAAGCCGGGCAGTGTGGGACGGCCGCATGAAGGGATCGAGGTCATCATCCGTGACGAAGCAGGACGAGTGGTGGGCCCGGATGAGACCGGTGAGATCTGGGTGCGAGACCGCGAAGCACCTCCCTACGAGTACTGGGGCGATCCCGAAAAGACCGCAAGGGCGAGGTGGAACGGCGCCGTCACCTATGGCGACCTCGGCTACCTCGATCGCGACGGGTACCTCTACGTCGTCGGACGCGTCCACGACACGATCATCTCCGGTGGTGTGAACGTCTACCCGCGTGAGGTGGAAGAGGTTCTCCTCACCCATCCTTCCGTGCAGGCGGTGGCGGTCTACGGTGCCGAGCACCCCGAATGGGGCCAGGAGGTCCGGGCGATGGTCGTCCAGGCCCCCGAGCAACCGCTCGATCCGGAGCTACTGCGCAAGTGGGCGCGCGAACGGCTCGCAGGGTTCAAGTGCCCGAGGCAGATCATCGTGGTGGAGGATCTACCGCGCACCCCCACAGGAAAGATTCTCCGCCGGGCCCCCGATCTACAGAACTAGCGGCGGACGGCCAGCTCGTCGCACTTGGTACGGATCGCCTCCGCGGCTTCCTTCAACTTGGCGAGCTCGTCCGTGTTGAGATCTAGCTCGACGATCTCGGTGACCCCGCCCTTACCCAGCTTCGCCGGGACCCCGAGGTAGACGTCCGAGACCCCGTACTGGCCGGTGGTCCAGGCGCAGGTCGGATGCACAGTGTTCGAGTCCGTAAGGATCGAGTGCACCATCGTCGTGACCGAGCTCGACGGAGCGTAGAAGGCGCTCCCTTTCTTCAGATAGCCCACGATCTCGGCACCGCCGTCGCGCGTCCTCTGGAACAGCTCTTCCAGCTCCGTTTCGTCGACAAGCCCCGGCAGCGGCTTCCCGTTCACGGTTGCGTGCCGGGGCAGAGCGACCATCTGGTCACCGTGGGACCCAAGCGTCATGGCCTCGACGGACGGAGGTGCGACGTCAAGCTTCTCCGAGATGAAGTAGCGCAGCCGTGAGGAGTCCAGCACCCCGGCCATCCCCATCACGCGCTCCTTCGGGAAGCCCGATACCAGTGCCGTCAGGAAGGTCATCTCATCGAGGGGATTCGAGACCACGATGATCACCGCCTCGGGAGAGTTCTTGGCGAGGGCCTCAGCGACGCCGCCCACGATCGCGGCATTCTTGTCGAGCAGGTCCATGCGGCTCATCCCCGGCTGGCGAGGGAGGCCGGCGGTGATTACGCAGACGTCCGAGCCGGCGGTGTCGGCGTAGTCGTTGGTGCCGGTCACGTGCGCCACGAAACCCTCGACGGGGGCCGACTGATTGATATCAAGAGCCAGCCCCTGCGGAAGTCCCTCGACGATGTCGATCATCACGACCTCATCGGCGAGGTCCTTCTCCGCTATCCGCCGCGCCGTGTTCGATCCGACGTTGCCCGCGCCGACAACGGTCACCTTTTTGGCCATCAGACCGCGTCCGCTTCCATCTTCTCGATGATCGCGTCTGCCACCTTCGAAGTTCCCACTGCGGTGGGATCGTCACGGGTCGGCTTCATGTCGTAGGTCACCGACTTGCCCTCCGCGATAACGGCTGCGATCGCCTTCTCGAGACGGTCCCCGGCACCGAACTCTTCGAGGTAGCGAAGCATCATGACCCCGGAGAGCATCATCGCCATCGGGTTGACCTTGTTCTGACCGGCGTATTTGGGAGCGGAGCCGTGGGTCGGTTCGAACACCGCGGCATCGTCACCGATGTTGCCACCGGGGGCCACCCCGAGCCCTCCGATCAAGCCCGCCCCCAGGTCGGAGAGGATGTCTCCGTAGAGGTTGGGGAGTACGAGGACGTCGTAGAGCTCGGGCTTCTGCACGAGCTGCATGCACATGTTGTCGACGATGCGCTCTTCGAACTCGACGCCCGAGTCCGCGTATTCGTTCTCTGCGACCTCCGTGGCCGTCCTGAGGAAGAGACCGTCGGAGAACTTCATGATGTTTGCCTTGTGGACCGCCGTGACCTTCTTGCGTCCGTTCTTCACGGCGTAGTCGAACGCTCCGCGCACGATCCGCTTCGAACCGGTGATCGAGATCGGCTTGATGGAGATACCGGAATCCTCACGGATGCGACGGGTTCCGAGATCTGCCATGAAGTCGATCAGCTTCGCCGCCTCGGGGCTACCCTGCTCGAACTCGATCCCTGCGTAGAGATCCTCGTGGTTCTCACGACAGATGATGAGGTCGATGCTCTCGTAGCGGGAGCGCACCCCCGGGTACGACTTGCACGGGCGGAGGCACATGAAGAGATCGAGTTCCTTCCGAAGGGCGACGTTCACCGACCGGAAGCCCGTACCGACCGGAGTAGTGATCGGTCCTTTGATGGCGACCTTGGTGTCCCTGATCGAATCGAGCACCTGGTCGGGAAGCGGAGTGCCGAACTTGTCCATGACATCGATGCCTGCTTCCTGCACGTCCCAGTCGAACTTCACCCCGGTCCCTTCGAGGACGCGGCGAGTCGCCTCGGCGATCTCCGGGCCGGTTCCGTCACCGGGGATGAGCGTCACGCGATGAGTCGTGGTCGACATCTAGAAGGCTCCTTTTCTTGGGCGGCCGAGCTGTCCTGCGTCGGGGTCTCGTTCAAAGGGTGTGGCCTGCGGAAGGGCCTGCCCAGGCTACCTGATACCTTTGATAGGCAAGGAACAGAGGGGGTCCGTTCGGAACCGAAGCGGTACCAGAAGGAGGGGTGAGGCGACCTGTGGCGACTGCCGGCAAGGGTCTCGAGGGCGTAGTGGCGGCTGAAACCGCGCTCAGTGACATCGACGCCAAGCAGGGCATCCTCTCCTACGTCGGATACGACATCCACGACCTCGCCGACAACGCCTCTTTCGAGGAGATCATCTACCTGCTTCACCACCTCGAACTACCGACCGAGTCACAGCTGTCGCAGATCAGAGACCAGCTATCGCACGAGCGTGAGCCTAATAGCTTCGCCTCCGAGCTCCTCCCGACCCTCGCTGAAAACGCGGCCCCGATGTCGATGCTGCGCACCGCCGTATCGGCCGCATCGGCGAAGGATCCGGACGGCTGGGACCTTTCGGAGGAGGCCAACTACCGCAAGGCCATCCGCCTCTGCGCGGTGTTCCCCACGCTCGTGGCCCACTACCACCGGCTCCGTAGCGGCAAGAACCCGATTACACCCGACCCGACCTTGTCCCAGGCGGCGAACTTCCTCTACATGCTCAAAGGCGAGAAGGCCGACGATGACACCGCGCGCATCTTCGATGTCTGCCTCGTGCTCCACGCCGACCACA
>JBKJZQ010000064.1:0-5024 GCA_046715095.1 Actinomycetota bacterium
CGGGATACTGCTCGGAGCCGGGATACTGCTCGGAGGAGGGGGTGCCGGACGACCGGCTTCCTCGGCGGCGGCCCTGGCGGCTGCGGCCTCGCGTCTACGTTTGCGGGCCTCTGCTCGTTCGATCTTCTCGTTCAGCTCGGCGATCTCGTCCTGCTGCGACGCGATCTTCTCTTCGATCTCGGCCTTGAGGGCTAGAGCCCGGTCACGTGCTTCGTCGGCCTTGGCCCTCTGCTCCTCGAGCCGGTCGAGCTCCACGTTCAGCTCCTGGTTGGCCGCGTCGAGACGCTCGAACACTTCCGCCTGCGCCTCCTGAGACGTTTGCAGGTACTCGATGTTTGTGTCCATCTCGGCGAGCGACTTCGAAGATAGGACGGCTTCAAGCGAACCCGTGGAACCGCCCGATTTGTATATCTGCACCGCGATAGCGACCGCGTCCTCTTCCGTCGTGACCATGCGCTTCTCGAGCGTCGCGACTGTCTCGCTCGTCTCCGCGATCTGCTTCTGGAGAGACTCGTACTCTGCATTAACGAGGTTGTACTCCTCGACCACGATCTCGAAGTCTTTCTCCAGCTCCTGTAGCCGTTCGCGTGCCGCGTCCAGCTCCGCTCGGTTCGGTGCCGCGTTCGAGGTAGACAGGCCGGTAACGGCAAGGGACGCGACGAGGCACGTGGCGATAGCCGCGCGGAGGATCCTCCTCGACGCTATAGATGCGTTCATCTGTTCCCTTCCATATCAGGCCTTGGGCAATACGTTGCGGTTCCGCCACCACCACAGGCCCACGAGCGCCAGGATGAAAGCTGCTGTGAAGGCACCGTTCTCAACCGACATCTCGGGTTTGCCCAAGTGAAGGCGATCTCGCATGGATACCGGATCGCGGAACCATTCGATCTTCCACCCGCGTTCGTCGGCGATCCTCCGGAGATCCTTGTCGGGGTTAACCGCTACTGGGTTCCCCACCCTCTCTAACATCGGCAGGTCCGTGACCGAGTCTGAATACGCAAACGAGGCATCGAGATCCAGCCCCAGCTCTTCGGCAAGTGACTTCATCGCCTCCGCTTTGTGGGGTCCGTAAGCATAGAAGTCGAGCCCACCGGTGTACTTGCCGTCCTCGATCGTTGGGCGGGTTGCTATCCATCGGTCCACGCGCAACATCTGGGCGAGTGGGGCCACGATCTCTTCGGGAGAAGAGGAGACGATGCAGATCAGCCGCCCGGCCGCGCGGTGGTCATGCATCAGCTCGAGAGCTTCGGCATAGATCAAGGGCGAGATCACCTCTTCGAGGACCTCGGTGACGACCGCCCGAACCTTGTCCGCTTCCCACCCGGCGGTCAGCTTGGCGCTCTCCTCACGGATCTTCTCCATCTTGTTCTCATCAGCGCCCATCAGTTGAAAGACCAATTGCGCGTACATGGACTTGAGCAACGTCCCGCGCTGTATCAAGCCCTCGCGCAGGAAGGAACGGCTCAAGGCCAGCGGGCTCGAGCGGGCGATGATCGTCTTGTCGAGGTCGAAGAACGCGGCTTCCATCAGCTTGCATTGTCGCACTGTTGTGGCGCAGGCCACCAGAACGGCGCGGTGTCCCCTCGATAGTGGAGCTATGGCTGCTGCACGTGTGGCGATCGTATGTCGCGACCGATCTCTCAGGCTCGACGCGGCGCGTGCGTTCGACGACGCACCTCCTGAGTGGTCTGTAGATCTGTATGAGGAGGTCCCGGGTCAGGTTGACGTGGTGGTCGGGACGGAACCGGGACCATCTATCGATGTGGTCTTCGATCCCTCGCAACCGGGCCACGTTGTGGCTGCAGTGAAGGACGCGCTCGCAAGCAGTGGTGTGACGCTCCTGGTTACCTCGCCCTGCGGCGGCGCCGGCGTCACGACGCTGGCTGTCCATATTGCCGCCGCCTTGTCGACGCGAGCGCCCGCTTGCTACGTGGATCTGGATCCGTACCTTGGAGGAGCCGCGCGCCTGGGCATGCCGCCCGACGTTCGCACCTTCGATCCCGCCGCTGAGTTTCTGACCGTTCCTCACTCGGCGGGCTTCCGCGGTCTCTTCGCCCCCACCGAGCACGAGTCCGCCCTTGCCGCGGCGATGGAGGTGTTCGCGACCTGCGTGGTGGACATGCCTGCCAACCGAACAGATGAGGCCATCCTTGCTTCGGCGGCCATCGTCGTCGTCGTGGTACCGCCGACGCTCCCCGGGGCCGCGCGCACGCGCGACTTCCTCGCTCGGTATGACGGCGACGATTGGTTGCTCGTCGCGAATCGAACCGGCCCGGGAGGCGAGACCACTCGTTCGACGTTGGAGAGAGAGCTCGGTCGAAGGTTCAACCTGATGCTCCCCTGCTCTGCTCTTCTACGAGACCGTGAGGACGGCGGCGCGCTCCTGACCACCCCTTTCTCGCGCTGGAAGCGTGGGTTCGGTCGGCTCGTCGCCGGGTTGCCCCTATGAAGGACGACCTTCTCGACCTCGTAGCCGAACGAACGGATCTGGCCGAGCTCGATCCTGCCCGGCGACGGTTGGCGCTGCGCGACTTGCTGGCTCAGCGAGGCGGGAACGGTGTGGGTGACGACGTGCGCGCTCTCGCCGATCACATCGATGGCTACGGACCACTCGGTGACTTGATGCGAGATGCGCAGGTAACCGACGTTCTCGTCAACGGACCGGATGACGTGTGGGTTGAGCGCGCCGGAAGGCTCGAGGCAACCTCCGTCCGGTTCGAAGGCGCGGACGAGCTTCTGGGGTTCGTGCACCGGTGGATCTCGTGGGCCGGCGGCCGGATCGATGCCTCGTGTCCGATCGCCGATGGACGGATGCAGGATGGTGCACGGGTCCACGCCGTGCTCGCTCCACTCGCCCCCGCCGGACCCGTGGTCTCGATCCGGAGGTGGCCCCGGGAGAGACCGAGCCTGGACGATCTGGTCGACTGGGGGATGCTGGATAGCTCGCTCCGAGAACGACTCGATGGGGCGGTTGCGGATCGTTCCTCGATCGTGATCAGCGGAGGGACGGGTAGTGGGAAGACCACGCTCCTCAACGCGCTCCTCGCTCGGGTCGACCCGGCCGAACGGATAGTCACGATCGAGGAAACGCCAGAACTCGTCCCGGGTCACCCTCACGTTGTCTCATTGGTTGCTCGGCCCGAGAACATCGAGGGCAAGGGAGAGGTCGAGGCGGCAGAACTGCTGAGGGCCGCGCTCAGGATGCGACCCGACCGGCTCGTCGTGGGGGAGGTCCGCGGCCGTGAGGCGTTCTACGCCCTGGCCGCGATGTCGACCGGCCACGAGGGCTCGATGATGACCGTGCACGCTCGGTCCGCTTCGGACGTTCCGGACCGTCTGGTCGCGCTTGCGTTGCAAGAGCGGATCGCTACCTCCGAAGAGTCGCTTCACCGCAGCGTGGCGGCTGCGTTCGATCTCTACGTCCATCTCGAGCGCCGGGACGGGCAACGCCGGCTGATCTCCATCGAGGAGCGATCGTGAACGAAGATCCGCGCGCCGTGGCTCTCAGGGGACTCGCTTCGCTCCTGCGCTCGGGGGTGAGCCCGATGGCAGCGCTCCAGCGTTGGCCTCGGGATGTGCCCTCAGAGGTCCGGCCTGAGGTGCGAACGGTCGCGGTCCGGATCGCCACCGGGTTTCCCCTCATGGAGGCGCTTGCCCCGATCGAACGGAGCTGGGGAGAGGAGGGCCGCACGCTCGCGACCTCTTTCGGCTCGTGCTTGAGAATCGGGGGAGACCTGGCCGCAACGGTCGATGATCTCGCCACCTCGGTCCAGGCGTCTGGGGGAAGAACGCGGAACGCCCGAGCGGCGGCCGCCGGTGCGCGACTCTCGGGCCGCGTGGTCCTCGGGTTGCCCGTCATGCTGCTGCTGTTGTCCGGCGCGATCCGCGGTGGCGTCGATATCGCAAGCATGGGGGCGGTGTCTTTGGGCGCGGTTCTGGGGGGCCTCGGTTCGTTCTGGATAGCGCGTCTCACTCCGAGACCTCCGCCCGACGACGGACTTGCCCTCGCCGTGGACGGGATGAGCCGTTCGCTGTCTGCAGGGGCATCCTTGATCGAAACGTTGGCCGGAGCCGCGATCGAAGGGTCCTCAGAGTTTCAACCTCGGTTCGAACGCGCACGCGACCTGATGGTCCTGGGGCTTGAGCCGCGGCGAGCTTTCGAGCGCGCGGGGTTGCCCGAGCTGGCCGATCGCTTCGGAGATGCGATCGAGCTAGGGGTACCGCTGTCGGATTCCCTCAGGTCTCTGGCCCGGGTACGGAGGGCCGAGGCGGCGTCGGACTTCGAGGCGCGTCTGAGGCGAGCCCCGGTCATGATGGCGATCCCCCTGTCGCTCTGTCTGTTGCCATCCTTCTTTCTGATCGGCTTTGCACCGTTACTGGATTCTCTGTAACCGGTCCGCTTGTTCATCGTTCTGCGCGATGGTTGGAAGATGCGCGTCTCTCGATGGATCTTTGGAGTGGTGGCTCTCGGCCTCTTGGCAACAGCCTGCGGCGACTCCGAGCCGAACGCGGTCGCGTCACCAACCCCATCGTCTAGCCCGTCGTTCCGTGCGGCGACCGCGTTGATCGATTCGGACGGAGGATCGGTGCTCCTCGAGGTCGAGGTCGCCCGATCCCGGGCCGAGCAAGAACGAGGACTGATGGACAGGGAGTCGCTTCCCGAGAATCACGGGATGGCATTCGTTTTCTTCGAGCCCACCACCAACGGGTTCTGGATGAAGGACACCAAGATCCCGCTCTCGATCGCATTCATCGGCACGGACGGACGTATCCAGGAGATCCAGCATATGGACCCTTGTCTCACGGAGACGTGTCCCATCTACGCGCCGGCGGAACTGTATGACGTCGCCCTCGAGGTGAACCAGGGGAAGTTCGAGGATGCCGGGATCAAGGTCGGCGACAAGGTGACCTTGTCCTTCTAGCGCCTCTTGTGGTTCGCGCCACTGACAGGGGTTGTTCGGTGACGTGAGATCGGATGAGGCTGGCGCGGGCCGGCCCCGATCAGGGAGGTCTCATGGAACGCC
>JBKJZQ010000065.1:0-4109 GCA_046715095.1 Actinomycetota bacterium
TTGCAGACTTTACTGCTCGGCTGAATATCAGTCCTGAGGATCAACGCACGATGATAGCGATGTCCGCAAGGAATGCGAGGATCCTCTTCCACATTCGCCCTCGAACGGCTAAACTACTAGCGCTTGACGTTCCTGTACCCCGATCCCGGGAGGCGATGACCGATGACGAGAGGACCTGAAGGCCGAGCGGCCTAGCTCAGCCGTATCGGCGCCCCTTGGGTGCCGTCGTCGCATCGCCTAGATCGCTCGCTCCTGTTACGTCGCTGCCGCGCCCGCGGCGCGCCTACGCACAGCGAAAGGATCCGGATTGAACGAGGCTACAGACCTCGTCGGCCTGGGGTGGAACTCCACCTTCGACGAGGCTTTTTCTGAACATCGTGACCACGGCTACGAGCCTGCTCGGGTCGCGGTCCAACACCGCGGCTCGTACAACCTCATGTCTGAGAAAGGCGACCTCACCGCTTCGTGCAGCGGGTCGCTCCTTCACCATGCCCGCGGCAGCGGTGACCTCCCCGCGGTCGGCGATTGGGTCGTCGTTTCCGGGGGCCAGGGAGAAAGCGGAGTGATCCATGCCGTGTTGCCGCGGCGATCGCAATTCTCGCGCAAGGTGGCCGGAGACGAGGTCGAGGAGCAGGTTCTGGCGGCGAACGTAGATGTCGTCTTCCTCGTTAGCTCGCTGAACGAGGATTTCAACGTCAGACGGCTCGAGCGTTACCTCACGACCGCATACGCGAGCGGTTCGCGTCCCGTTGTCGTGCTGACGAAGTCCGACATCGCGGAGGATGCTGCGGAGTGCATCGCAGAGGCCGAGTCGGTGGCGATCGGGGTACCCGTACACGCGGTCAGCAACGTGACCGGAGAAGGGATCGAGGAGGTGAGGGCTCATCTCACAGCCGGGATCACCGCCGTCTTGCTCGGGTCGTCGGGGGTCGGCAAATCCACTCTCGTCAACAGCTTGATCGGCGAGGACCGACAGGTGGTCAAGGAGATCCGGGCCGACGGAAGAGGCCGCCACACCACGACGTACCGCGAGTTGATCGTGCTGTCCGAGGGCGGGGTGATCATCGATACCCCGGGGATCCGCGAGCTGCAACTGTGGGACGTCGAGGAGGGCCTCGAGCAGACGTTCGAAGACATCGCCGAGCTCGCAGGCTCCTGCCGTTTCAGAGATTGCTCCCACAACTCCGAACCTGGTTGCGCGGTGAAGGCGGCGATCGTCGATGGAACCCTTCCGAAGGAGCGCTTCGAGAGCTACGAGAAGTTGCAGAGTGAGCTCGCGTGGCTGGAGAGGAAGCAGGACAAGAGAGCCGCGGCCGAAGAGTCCAAGAAGGGGCGGCCCGTCTATCGGGCCCGGAACCAGAGCGAGCGTTCGCAGAACGAGCACTGAAGCTGGCGGACCCAGGCTCATACTGCTTAACTTGCGTACGGTCATTTCGCCCGTTTGTGACTAACCTGCACCCTTCACGTACACACGGCGATAGAAACGGCGGCCATGCGCGATCGCAAGCTCACATCTCTGTTCGTCGCGACGGGCCTCCTCCTGTCGCTACCACTCGCGGTTGGGGCCCTCGGTTCGAGCAAGCTCGGGGACCGCCCCGGCCAACATCGCGAGCGGGCGTCAGGGGCAGGGCCCGCGGACATCTCCGCTTACGAGCGCCTGGGGACCTGGCTCGACATGTTCAACGCTCGGCCGTGGCGGTCCCCAGAAAATGCCGTCAAGAAGATGGCGCAGCACGGGACCCGGACGATCTACGTCGAAACCTCGAACTTCTCTCAGCGGTTCAGCATCTTCAAGCCCGAGAAGATGGGCCGGCTGATCGAGGCGGCCCACGCGAGGGACATGAACGTGGTTGCCTGGTACCTCCCGTCGTTCAAGAACATCCACAAAGATCTCAAGCGTTCCAAGGCCGCTATCGAATTCGAATCACCCTCGGGTGAGAGGTTCGATTCCTTCGCCCTCGACATCGAATCCACCGGGGTTGCCGACATCACCACCCGTAACCGGCGAGCGATATCGTTGTCCAAGAGGATCCGCAGGTTCACCGGTGACGACTACCCGTTGGGCGCGATCATCCCGGACCCGGCCGGACAACTGTACTGGCCGTTCTTCCCGTACGCCTCCCTTTACAAGTACTACGACGTGTTCCTGCCGATGGGCTACTACACCTACCGGACGAGCGGCTACGAGGGCGTCTTCGACTACACGAAGCGAAACATCCAGATCATCCGCGACGTGCTCGGCGACGAGACCGTTCCCGTGCACGTCATCGGGGGCCTCGCCGGAAGCGCGTCCAGAGCCGAGGTGAAGGCGTTCGTCAAGGCGACGGTCAAAAAGAAGGCGATGGGCGGCAGCCTTTACGACTACCCGATAATGAAGGAATGGGAATGGACCAAGCTCCAGCCGTTGAGGCAGCTCGAGTAGGCCGGAAAGCGTGGGGCATCCTCCTGGGTGCCCTTCTCGTGGGGTTGATCCCGGCCTCCTCTGCCACCGGAGGACGGATCCCGAGCGCACCGAGATGCTCGGTGTTCCCCGAAGACAACCACTGGAACCTGAAGGTGACCGATCTCCCCGTCCTCGGTAACTCCCGGAAGATCGTCAGGTCCGCGGGGCTCGGTACCGGCCTGCATCCCGACTTCGGGTCCGGTAAGTACGACGGGGGACCGATCGGCATCCCTTTCGTCACCGTCCCCGGCTCGCAGAAGAGAATCCCGGTGTCGTTCACTTACAAGAGCGAGTCCGACAAGGGGCCGTACCCGATCCCCAAGGACGTCCCGGTCGAGGGAGGTAGGAAGTCCGGCGGGGACCGCCACGTCATCGTGGTGGACAGGGGGAGGTGCAAGCTCTACGAGTTGTTCGCCGCCCGGCCCAGGAACGGGGGCAAGAGATGGCGCGCCGGCTCGGGTGCGATCTGGGACCTCGACTCCAACGCCCTACGCCCGAAGACGTGGACCTCCGCGGATGCAGCGGGACTACCGATCCTTCCCGGACTCGTACGGTACGCGGACGTCAAGCGTGGCCGCATCGATCACGCATTGAGGTTCACCGTCGAAGACACGCGCCGGGCGTTCATCTACCCCGCGCGTCACTTCGCGTCCGACAAGAGGAACCGCGATCTCCCTGCGATGGGGCAGAGGTTCAGGCTCAAGAAGAGCTTCGAAATCTCGGGGTTCCCTCGGCAGGCAAGGATCGTGCTCAAGGCGCTCAAGCAGTACGGGATGATCGTCGCCGACAACGGCTCCGACTGGTTCATCTCAGGAGAACCGAACAAGAACTGGGACAACGACGCACTCCATACGTTGTCGCAGGTCGAGGGTCGCTACTTCGAGGTGGTCGACACCACCGAACTCCCGCGGCCCTAGATCAGGTCACATCGCGCGAGCGGAAGAACCCATATGCGAGCGCCACGACGAGCAACGCATACATCAGGACTACGAAGCCCGAGTAGTTCGCGGTGTGGCCGAATCCCCCCGGAGCGAACCCATCGCTCGGAGAACGGAAGAGCGAAACATCTTGCGTGATGAAAACAGCGCTGTTGTCGGTGAGCAGCCATTGCTGCCATTGTGGCTTCAGGGCGCGGATGAGGTTCTCTACAACGATCATGTAGCCGAAACCAACCCCCAGGGCTGCCGCGGTGTTGCGGCCGAGGGACGCGACGCTCATCCCAACCACCCCGGCAACAGTGCCCGCAGCCGCGCAGCGCCCGAGTGTGGCGCCCGTGTCCTGCCACCACGCCGCATCGAGGCCTTCGGTGCTCCCGCGGAACAACGCCGAGGGCAACATGAAGAGCGCGAGGAGGGCCTGAAGCACCACGAAGACGACCAGCGACGCGACGATGACCGCCACCGCCTTGGCCCCGAACACCACCCACCGACGGTTCTCCCAGGTGAGAGTGGTCGTCATGGTTCCCTTCTGCCACTCGGCCCCCATGAAGGACGCCCCCAGGAAGAAAGTGAGCATTGCCAAGGGGATCGTCACCCCAATGAAGATCTCCTCCATCTCGGAGAAGAAGAAGCGCTTGTCCTCGATGAACGAGTTCTGGCGAGCGATGTCCAAGCAGAACTCCTCGAGCGACCCTGCCCCCGGCGGCGGCTCGCCGAAATTACCGGCG
>JBKJZQ010000066.1:0-9136 GCA_046715095.1 Actinomycetota bacterium
CCTCTTGTGCGTGCGCATCTCGAAGTGCTCGCGTGAGTCCTTGTCCTTGTGCGGCGAGCGGATGACGGTGTACACCGAACGCTCGGTGGGAAGAGGGATCGGGCCGTTGACGCTCGCGCCGGTGCGCGTCACCGTTTCGACGATCTTCCTCGCCGACTGGTCGATGACCTCGTGGTCATACGCCTTCAGCCTGATCCTGATCTTCATCCCGTTGTTCGCCACGTTGTTCTTCTTCTTTCTCTAGTTACTCGGTGATCTTGACGACGCGGCCGGCGCCGACGGTGCGGCCACCCTCGCGGATGGCGAAGCGAAGACCCTCGTCCATGGCGATGGGCTGGATCAGCTCGACCTCCATCTCGGTGTTGTCGCCAGGCATGACCATCTCGGTGCCCTCGGGCAACTTGATCGAGCCGGTGACGTCGGTGGTGCGGAAGTAGAACTGAGGCCGGTAGTTGTTGAAGAACGGCGTGTGGCGTCCACCCTCGTCCTTGCTCAGGATGTAGACCTGCGAGTTGAACTTTTTGTGCGGGGTGACCGAGCCAGGCTTCGCGAGCACCTGGCCACGCTGGACCTCGTCCTTCTTCGTTCCACGAAGGAGGATTCCGGCGTTGTCGCCAGCCCGCGCCTCGTCGAGCAGCTTGCGGAACATCTCGATACCGGTGACGACCGTCTTGGAGGTCTTCTCCTCGATCCCAACGATCTCGATCTCTTCGCCGACCTTCAGCTGACCCTGCTCGACACGACCCGTCACCACAGTTCCGCGACCGGTGATCGTGAAGACGTCCTCGATCGGCATGAGGAAGGGCTTGTCGGTGTCACGCTTGGGCTCGGGGATGTACTCGTCGACGGTCTTCATCAGCTCGAGGATCTGGGCGGCAGCGTCGGCGTCACCCTCTAGGCCCTTCAGGGCGGAGACGCGAGTGACCGGGGTGTCGTCGCCGGGGTACTCGTACGCAGTGAGAAGCTCGCGCACCTCGAGCTCGACGAGGTCGAGAAGCTCCTCATCGTCCACCATGTCGACCTTGTTCAGAGCGACGACGATGTAAGGAACGTTGACCTGACGGGCAAGCAGCACGTGCTCACGCGTCTGGGGCATGGGGCCGTCGGCCGCCGAGACCACGAGGATGGCGCCGTCGATCTGGGCGGCACCCGTGATCATGTTCTTGATGTAGTCGGCGTGACCGGGCATGTCGACGTGCGCGTAGTGACGGTTGTCCGTCTCGTACTCGACGTGAGCGATGGCGATCGTGATGCCGCGCTCCTTCTCTTCCGGAGCCTTATCGATCTGATCGAACGCCGTGAATTCGACGTTTGGGTTCTTGTCGTGCAGAACCTTCGTGATGGCAGCAGTTAGGGTCGTCTTACCGTGGTCGATGTGACCCATCGTGCCGACGTTTACGTGGGGCTTGTTGCGCTCGAACTTTGCCTTTGCCATCGTCCTCTCCCTCTACTCTCTCGGAAACTTCAAACTGACATCCCTGCGTCCGTCAGTTCTCAGTTTCCTCGACCATCTTCCGGGGCTTCACCGCGGACCTGTGCGATCACCTGAACGGCGATCGACTTCGGTACTTCCTGATACGAAGCGAACTGCATCGAGTGGGTTGCTCGACCCTGCGTACGGCTGCGGAGTTCGGTCGCATACCCGAACATCTCCGCAAGCGGTACCTGGGCCTTGATGATCTGGTCGGTGCCGCGCTGTTCCATGTGACCGATCTTGCCGCGCCGGCTGGATAGGTCACCCATCACGTCGCCCATGTACTCGTCGGGAGTGACCACCTCGATGTCGAACACGGGCTCGAGGAGCACCGGCTTCGCCTTCCGCGCGGCCTCCTTGAGGACCATGGATCCGGCGATCTTGAACGCCATCTCGGAAGAGTCGACGTCGTGGTACGAGCCGTCCACCAGCGTGATGCGGGTGTCAACCATCGGATACCCGGCCAGGACTCCGGAAGCCATCGCCTCCTGGGCGCCTTGATCGACGGCCGGGATGTACTCGGTCGGGATCTTTCCACCGGTGATCTTGTTGATGAACTCGTAGCCGCCGCCGGGGCCCGTGGGCTCCATGTCGATGACCACGTGGGCGTACTGGCCTTTACCACCGGTCTGCTTGACGTAGCGGACGACCACCTTCTTAACGGGCTCCTTGATGGTCTCGCGGTAGGCCACCTGCGGCTTGCCAACGTTGGCGCCGACGTTGAACTCACGGATCAATCTGTCGACGAGGACCTCGAGGTGGAGCTCGCCCATGCCGGAGATGATCGTCTGGCCGGTCTCTTCGTCGGTGTGAACCCGGAACGTCGGGTCCTCCTCCGAGAGACGCTGGAGGGCGGTGCCGAGCTTGTCGGAGTCGGGCTTCGACTTCGGCTCGATCGCAACGTCGATGACGGGGATCGGGAAGATCATCTCTTCGAGCAATATGGGGTCCTTCGGGTCACAGAGCGTGTCGCCGGTAAGGGTCTGCTTCAGACCCACGACCGCGACGATGTCGCCGGTGAAGACCGCTTCCTTGTCCTCGCGGTGGTTGGCGTGCATCTGGAGCAACCGACCGATGCGCTCCTTGCGGTCGCGCGTCGTGTTGGTGACCGAATCACCGCTCTTGAGCTTTCCGGAGTAGACGCGCATGTAGGTCAGGCGACCCACGTACGGATCGCTCATGATCTTGAACGCCAGGGCCGAGAACGGCTCGAGGTCATCGGGCTTGCGCACCATCGGCTCGCCCGTGGCGGGGTGCTTGCCCTCGTACGGAAGGATATCCAGCGGGCTGGGCAGATAGAAGGTGACCGCGTCCAGGAGCGGCTGGACCGCTTTGTTCTTGAATGCGCTGCCGCAGAGGATGGGGGTGATCGCGCCCGCGACCGTGGCCGTCCTGAGGCCCTTGCGGATCTCGTCGACCGAGACGTCTTGCTCGTTGAGGTACTTCTCCATGACCTGTTCGTCGTAGTCGGCGATGGACTCGATGAGGTCGTGGTGGTACTTCTCGGCCAACTCCTTCATGTCATCCGGGATGGCACGGTCCTCCCACTGTTCGCCCATCCCGTCGGACGGCCAGTAGTGAGCGACCATCGTGACGAGATCGACCACTCCGTGGAAGTCGTCTTCACTGCCGATGGGAAGCTGGATCACAACCGGCCGGCCGTTCAAGCGGTCCGTGATCATTCTCACGCACCGGTAGAAGTCCGCCCCGGTTCGGTCCATCTTGTTGACGAAGCAGATCCTGGGGACACGGTACCGATCGGCCTGCCGCCAGACCGTCTCCGACTGTGGCTCGACCCCGGCGACAGCATCGAACACCGCTACCGCACCGTCGAGGACACGCAATGAGCGTTCGACCTCGATCGTGAAGTCGACGTGTCCCGGCGTGTCGATGATGTTGATCCAGTAGCCCTTCCAGTTACAGGTCGTTGCGGCAGAGGTGATCGTGATGCCGCGCTCCTGCTCCTGGATCATCCAGTCCATGACCGCGCCGCCTTCGTGGACCTCACCGATCTTGTAGGTCTTTCCGGTGTAATAGAGGATCCGCTCGGTCGTCGTCGTCTTGCCCGCGTCGATGTGGGCCATGATCCCGATATTGCGCGTGTGGTTGAGGGGGTACTCCCGGATGTTCGGGTTGCCCCCACCGCCCTTTACCTGCTTGAGCGGGGGCGCGCCCTGCTTCTGCTGTTGAGCTGCTTCTGCCATCAGTTCCCTACCACCTGTAGTGAGCGAACGCCTTGTTCGCTTCGGCCATCTTGTGCATGTCCTCGCGGCGCTTGACCGCTGCTCCCGCTCCACCCGACGCGTCGAGGATCTCGCCGGCGAGACGTTCCGCCATGCTCCGCTCGCGCCTAGCGCGGGCGAAGGTGATCATCCAGCGGATGGCGAGCGTGGTGGCCCTGCGGGACTGGACCTCGACGGGGACCTGATAGGTCGCGCCGCCAACACGGCGCGACTTGACCTCGAGCAACGGCTTGATGTTGTCCAGCGCTTTCTTGAGGATCTGGAGCGGATCCTTGCCCGACTTGTCCGCCACCTTGGTGAGCGCGTCGTAGACGATCTTCTCGGCGATCGAGCGCTTCCCGCGGGTGAGCAAGCGGTTGGTGAGCTGGGTCACCATCTGGGAGTTGTAGATCGGGTCGGGGAGGAGCTCCCGGCGCGATGCAGGTCCCTTACGCGGCATGTCTAGGCACCGCCCTTTTTCGCCCCGTACTTCGAGCGGGACTGGACCCGGTCCCTCACACCCGCGGTGTCGAGAGCGGCCCGGACGATCTTGTAGCGAACCCCCGGCAGATCCTTCACACGACCCCCACGCACGAGCACGATCGAGTGCTCCTGGAGGTTGTGGCCGATGCCGGGGATGTAGGCGGTGACTTCGATCTGAGAGGTGAGGCGGACGCGAGCGACCTTGCGGAGGGCCGAGTTCGGCTTCTTGGGTGTGGTCGTGTAAACGCGGGTACAAACTCCCCGGCGCTGCGGCGACCCCTTGAGGGCCGGCGACTTCGACTTGTCCTTCTTGAGCTGCCGTCCTTGACGGACCAGTTGCTGGATGGTCGGCACGACCGTCCTTTCTTCTCCGAGCCCGGCAAACGCCGGGCGCTCACGTCCTTCACCTCTATAAACCGGTTCCGGGCGACCGTTGCCCGCGGGCACAGGTCGCGGCCGGATGGCCTTTTTTCCTTGGTCTGGCCGGAAGATAGGGCCGGGCGTAGCCCGGTTTGTCCTCCCGGCGACACTTTCGTTCGGCGATGAACCCCTACTCCGACGGTTCCCGGGGCAACCGGGCCTAGCGGAGCTCACCGAACTGGGGGTGCTACTTCGTTGCGGCGCGAGATCGGTTCTCGCGCGTCGCACGCCCCCGGAGGGGCGCAGACGGGCAAGGATAGGGCAACTACCCAGGCCGGTCAAACCGTCTCCCACCGCCAGGAGGGACCCCCGTAGGGGCCCCTCTTAGGCGTAGAGATGTCTACTCGTTAGCGGCCGTCACCTCTTCGGCGGTCTCGGCACCCGCTCCATCCCCGTCGGGCACCGCCGTCAGGGTCGTGCCGCCCAGCAGCTCGCGGGCGGCCGCGGCGGCCTCCTCGTCGGAGATCTCCCTCGGCGGCAGGCCCCACATCGCCCTGGCCTCCTCGTCGGAGATGTTCTCGCCGGTGGCGTTCACCCGGATCGAGCGGTAGCGGCTCATCCCCGTACCGGCCGGGATCAGCTTGCCGATGATCACGTTCTCCTTGAGACCCAGGAGTGGGTCGGACTTGCCGTTGATCGCAGCCTCGGTGAGAACCCTGGTCGTCTCCTGGAAGGAAGCAGCCGAGAGCCACTATTCCGTGGCAAGCGATGCCTTGGTGATGCCCATCAGCACCGGGCGAGCCGTGGCGGCCTCTCCGCCACCGGCCACGATCTTCTCGTTGGACTCGGAGAACTGACGGGCGTCGACCATCTGACCCGGGAGGAACTCACTGTTCCCCGGCTCGATGACTGTCACCTTACGGAGCATCTGGCGCACGATGAGCTCGATGTGCTTGTCGTGGATCGGCACACCCTGGCTCCGGTAGACGCTCTGCACCTCGTTGACGAGGTACATCTGGACCTCTCGGGTGCCGAGCACCTCGAGGATCTCGTCCGGGTCCCTGGACCCTTCGGTAAGCGACTCACCGGCGGCGACCTCTTGGCCGTCCTTGATCCTGAGGCGGGCACGCCGTGACACCTTGTATTCGATCGGCTCGGCGCCGTCGTCGGGAACGAGCGTGATCTTGCGCGTGCGCTCGTCCTCTTCGATCTGGACCCGTCCGGTCGCCTGAGCGATCTCGGCCTTCCCCTTGGGGGTGCGGGCCTCGAACAGCTCGACCACACGGGGCAGACCGTGCGTGATGTCCTCTCCGGCGACTCCACCGGTGTGGAACGTGCGCATCGTCAACTGCGTGCCGGGCTCGCCGATCGACTGGGCGGCGACGATACCGACCGCCTCGCCCAGCTCGACGAGCTGACCGGTGCCGAGCGAGATGCCGTAACAGCTCTGACAGACGCCGTACCTCGCTTCACAGGTGAGCACCGAACGGACGACGACCTCTTTGACCTCGCCCTTCTCGATCGCCTCCCGTACCTCCCCGTCGACCGGGGTTCCGGCAGCAGCCACGACGGTCTTCCCGTTCGAGGCCACCGCGTCCTCGAGGAGAACCCGGCCGAGCAGCTTCTGCTTGAGGTGCTGACGCTCGGCCTCGATGTCGAGGCGGACGCCGCGATCGGTCCCGCAGTCCTCCGCCCGCACGATGACCTCCTGGCTGACGTCCACCAGGCGCCGGGTCAGGTACCCCGAGTCGGCGGTCCTCAGCGCGGTGTCGGCCAGACCCTTTCGGGCGCCGTGCGTGGAGATGAAGTACTCGAGCACGGTCAGACCCTCACGGAAGTTCGCACGGATCGGCCGCGGGATGATCTCGCCCTTCGGGTTGGCAACGAGGCCTCGCATACCGGCGAGCTGCCGGATCTGCTGGATGTTCCCTTTAGCCCCGGAGTTGGCCATCATCCAGATCGAGTTCAGCTCGCTGAAGTTGTTCTTCATCGCGTCCGTGACCTGGTCGGTAGCGTTCGTCCAGATCTCGATGAGCTCCTGACGACGTTCGTCCTCGGTGATGACGCCCTTGCTGAACTGAGACTCGACCTTCTCGGCCTTGCGCTCGTGCTCGGCGATGATCTTCGGCTTGTCGGGAGGAGTAACGACATCCTCGAGACCGATCGTGATGCCGGCTTTGGTCGCGTACTCGAACCCAGTTGCCTTGAGGGCATCGAGGATCCGGGCCACGTCCGCCTTGTCGTACGCGCGGATGCAGCGGTCCACGAGCGTCTTCAGCTCGCTCTTCTTGAGCAACATGTTCTGGAACGGGAAGTCGTCCGGGAACACCTCGTTGAAGATCACCCTTCCGGGGGTCGTCTCCATCCGGCGACCCGGGTTGGCAAGGTAGTCCTCCTCGGACTCGCCCTCGAATCGCTTCAGGCCGCGCACCTGGACCGTGGCGTGGATCCCCACCACCTTGGCGTCGTAGGCCTTGTAGACCTCGTTAGCATTGGCGAAGATCTTGCCCTCGCCGGGCTCACCCTCGTGTCCGACCGTGAGGTAGTACGCGCCGAGCACGAGGTCCTGGGTCGGCGTCACGATCGGATCGCCCGATGCCGGCGACAGCACGTTATGCGCCGAGAGCATCAGCAGACGAGCTTCGGCCTGCGCCTCGGAGCTGAGCGGCACGTGAACGGCCATCTGGTCTCCGTCGAAGTCGGCATTGAACGCCACACAGACGAGCGGGTGGATCTGGATCGCCTTGCCCTCAACGAGGATCGGCTCGAAAGCCTGGATCCCCAGACGGTGAAGCGTGGGCGCACGGTTGAGCAGCACCGGGTGCTCGTGGATGATCTCCTCGAGGACGTCCCAGACGTGGCTGCGTGAGCGCTCGACCATCCGCTTGGCGGACTTGATGTTCTGGGCGTGGCCCAGATCCACCAGCCGCTTCATGACGAACGGCTTGAACAGCTCGAGGGCCATCGCCTTGGGCAGACCGCACTGGTGCAGCTTGAGCTTCGGACCGGACACGATGACGCTTCGTCCGGAGTAGTCGACGCGCTTGCCGAGCAGGTTCTGGCGGAACCGGCCCTGCTTACCCTTCAGCATGTCGGACAGCGACTTCAGCGGACGGTTACCCGGTCCGGTAACCGGGCGGCCGCGCCGGCCGTTGTCGAACAGGGCGTCGACCGCCTCCTGGAGCATGCGCTTCTCGTTGTTGACGATGATCTCGGGAGCCCCGAGGTCGAGAAGCCTCTTGAGACGATTGTTCCGGTTGATGACTCGCCGGTAGAGGTCGTTGAGGTCGGACGTCGCGAAGCGGCCACCGTCGAGCTGGACCATCGGACGGAGGTCCGGCGGGATCACCGGCACCGCATCGAGAACCATGCCCATGGGCGAGTTCTTCTTGGTGGTGTCGTTGAACGGCGCGACGACCTTGAGGCGCTTGATCGCACGCTGGCGCTTCTGCCCCTTGCCGGTCTTGATGATCTCGCGCAGTTCCTCATCCTCGGTCTTGAGATCGAGGTTGGCCAGCAGCTCACGGATCGCCTCGGCCCCCATGCCGCCGCGGAAGTAATCGCCGAAGCGATCCTTCAGCTCGCGCCACAGAAGTTCGTCATCCTTGATCTGCTTTGGAGCGAGGTCCTTGAGGGTGTCGAGCGTGTCCTGGACCAGGGCGATGTTCTTATCCGCACGCTCGCGGACCTCCTTCTGCTGACGCTCGGACTGGTTCTTGGCCGCCGTCTTCTCGGAGCTGCGAGCCTTGCGACCCTCCATCTCCGACAAACGATCCTCCGTCTCCTTCAGGATCTCTTCGAGCCTGCGGTCCCGGTCGACCTCGATCTGCGCCACTTCCTTCGAGATCTCTTCCTCGAGCTTGGGAAGGTCCTTGTGACGCTTCGCCTCGTCGACCGAGGTGCAGATCGACGCCGCGAAGTAGATGACCTTCTCGAGCTCTTTGGGAGCGATGTCGAGGAGGTACCCCAGACGGGAAGGAACGCCCTTGAAGTACCAGATGTGGGTGACGGGCGCAGCCAGCTCGATGTGGCCCATCCGCTCGCGGCGAACCTTGGCGCGGGTCACCTCGACGCCGCAGCGTTCGCAGATGATGCCCTTGAACCGGACACGCTTGTACTTCCCGCAGTAGCACTCCCAGTCCTTCGTGGGGCCGAAGATCTTCTCGCAGAAGAGTCCGTCCTTCTCGGGCTTGAGCGTGCGGTAGTTGATCGTTTCGGGCTTACGCACCTCACCGTTGGACCAGGCACGGATCTGGTCGCCGGTGGCTAGACCGATGCGAAGCTCGTCGAAGTGGTTCACGTCGAGCACTTAGACCTCCTCGACTGAAGACGGTTCACGACGGGACAGATCGATTCCCAGCTCCTCCGCGGTGCGGAAGATGTCCTCGTCGATCTCTTTCATTTCGATCTCCTCACCCTCAGCCGAGAGGACCTCGACGTTCAGGCAGAGGGACTGCATCTCTTTGATCAGCACCTTGAAGCTCTCGGGGATACCCGGGGTCGGGATGTTCTCGCCCTTGACGATGGCCTCGTAGACCTTCACGCGGCCGAGCACGTCGTCGGACTTGATCGTCAGCAACTCCTGCAGGCAGTAGGA
>JBKJZQ010000067.1:0-5915 GCA_046715095.1 Actinomycetota bacterium
CGCCACGAGGTCGCGGATCGCACCCCACATGACGACCCGGCTGCGGGGGTCGAGGCCGGTGGTGGGCTCGTCGAGGAACAGCACCTCGGGAGCGGCCACCAGCGCGGCGGCGAGGTCAAGACGGCGGCGCATCCCGCCCGAATAGGTCTTGGCCGGACGGTCAGCGGCCTCGTCGAGTTCGAAGAGCTTCAGGAGCTCCCGAGCGCGGTCCCGGGACTTGGTCTTGCCGAGGTGGTAGAGACGCCCGACCATATCGAGGTTCTCGAACCCGGTCAGGTGCTCGTCGACCGCGGCGTTCTGGCCCGAGAGCCCGATGCGCTCCCGCACCTGGTCGGGGTCGGCGATCACGTCGACGCCGGCGACCTCGGCCGAGCCGGAGTCGGGCTCGAGAAGCGTCGTGAGGATGCGCACGGCGGTCGTCTTACCGGCGCCGTTGGGGCCGAGGAGCCCGAGGATGGTTCCCTTGGGAACGACGAGGTCGAGCCCGCCGAGTGCGGTCACGTCGCCGTACCTCTTGACGAGTCCGGAAGTGCGAATCATGTCTGTCATGGACACCCCCTAATGATCGTGAGCCTGGTCTCACCACTTGCAGGTCGGCAGGCTACAGGCCTCGTGTGACGGTTTCTGTCACCTCGGCGACAACTGCTGGATCGTCCTCAAAATTCCTCACCGGCGCCACTTTCCACGACTGGCGCGCTCCTAGCTGAGCCTCGGACCCTCCTTCAACCCTTTCCCCGGCAGGTCGCCTTCGATGAACGACTGGGCGATGCGGCCGGCCTCGATCAGGGCCTGAAGGTCCACGCCGGTGCTGATGTCCATGTCGGCCAGCATGTGAACGAGGTCCTCGGTCGCGATGTTGCCGGTCGCCCCCTCGGCGTATGGGCTCCCACCCATGCCCCCGATCGAGGCATCAAAGTAGTCGACGCCCATCTCGAGCGCGGTGAGGACGTTGGCGAGACCGGTGCCCCTCGTGTCGTTGAAGTGCATGTTGAGGGTGACCTCGGGGGCGTCCTTCTGGAGCGCGGCAATCACCTCACGCACGCGCCGGGGTGTGCCCATGCCGGTCGTGTCGCCGTAGGAGATCGTCGTGATGCCCTCTTGGGTCAGCCAGCGCGTGACCTCGACGACGCGCGGCGGCGGGACGTCGCCCTCATACGGACAGCCGAACGCGGTCGAGATCGTTCCTTCGACCGGGATGCCCGCGGCCGTGGCGAGCTCGACGACGTCGCGCACCCTAGCGAGCGAATCCTCGACCGTGACGCCGGTGTTCTTGAGATTGTAGGAGTCGGTCGCCGCGGTGAACACCTGAACGCCGTCGACACCCACCTCGGCGGCGATCTCGGCCCCCTTCCTGTTGGGCACCAACGCCGAGTAGAAGACCTCGGGGTTCCGAGTGATGCCGGCCCACACCTCGCGCGCGTCGGCCATCTGGGGGATCGCCTTGGGGCTGACGAAGCTCACAGCCTCGATGCGCGGAAGCCCGGTCATCGATAGCGCATCGATCAGGCGGATCTTGTCGGCGGTCGAGACCTCGGCCTTCTGACTCTGGATTCCGTCGCGCGGTCCGACCTCGCGGATGGTGACCTCGAAGGGATAACCGGCTTGGTTCACCCTGCGAGGTTATCCGCTGGGAATCCTCTACCGAGGGGTGGTCTGCTCCGGAACGACACCGAGCAAGCCCCCCAGGGTCGCGGCGACGACCTCCGGGCTCCGCAGGGAACCCACGATGGCAAACCCTCCCTCCAAGCGGGGTGGGTCGACTTGCCCCTCCAGCACGACCACCGAGGGTGTCGAGGAGGCAGTCGCACAGCGCGCGAGTGGGATGCTGGCCGTTGGCTTCCTTCGAACATCGAGGTAGACAATGGCCGCCGCGGCAGAGTCCCGCAGGATGCAATAATCACCCGACAGAAGCGGACAGCGGGCCCGGGCAGGACCCGCGCAGGTCCGCACCTCCCACCCGTCAGCCGCGATGGCCCAGGACAGAGGCTCGCATTGCTCCGGCCTGCGTCCCACGATCACGACGTGTTCGGTAGTCATGCACCCCTCCACTCCACCACCAGACCAATCGAGCACTGGCCCTCCTGACGTTTGCTCGTTACAGACATGCCTTCCTCCTGCGTAAGGTTGCTTACCTGTCGGGTGATGTCGGATCGGTGTCGAAGGCCCGGAAGTCATCGGCTGAGATCTGCTCGAGGAACTCCCGGAATTCTTGGATGTCTTCACCGGCGCGGGGAAGGTCGTGGGGTTGATCGCCAAGCGAGGTCTCGATAAGTAGGGGAAGGCCGGTCAGGTCGGCGAGAAGCAATGCGGACACGAACGGGATTGGCTGAGACCGCGTGTCGGAGGGATCCCGGCGGATCAGGATTGCCCTCAGCCGCCCCCGGTCGCGCCCAACCTCGATCCGAGCGTTGTCGGCGGCCCAGCGGTGGAGCACCCGGGCAATGCGCGTTCTACAAGAAGGGTGTCGAGCGCGACCCAGGAGCTGAGCTTCCGAGTGCGTGATCCTGACCCCGATCGCGGGACCGGGCCAGGCCAATAACGCGACGACCAGATGGCCGCAACCGGGGCATCGCTGCACCCGCCAGTCCGCTACGGGCATCATCCCGGTTTGATTCCTCACGAATCCGTCTCCGACTCGACCTCTGCGGCAAACGCGTCCAGCGCGGCCGGACCGATCGGTGGGGTGAACACCTCAAAGAGGTGGAGGAGGTGCGCCCAACGCACCTGCTGCTCGGCGCTCACCACGACGCGGATCGGGACATCGAGGAGCTTCACGTACTTCGCGAGGATCCGGCGGTGCTCGGCGCGGTCGAGGTCGAGTTGGAAGAGGACGCCGTCGGCGGCCTCGATCTTGGCACAGGGTTTGCCTTCCAGCAGGGGGCAGCCGTTCACGTGGTCGGGGCCGCAACAGCCGATCACCGGCGTCTCCACTCGCCTGAGGAAGTCCTTCTCCCAGTCGAGCGCCTCGGGATCATGGTTGACATCGAGAATCACCGATGTCCTCATGCTGTTTCACCTCCTAGTTACAGGGTGGGCGGCGGCCAGGCTCCGAAATAGGGCCGAAGGTCACGCCGTGTGGAGGCCGAACGGCGGCCGACCACTGCGAGCAAGAGGGGGAGGGGTGTCGGTCTTTCCGAGGAACTCATCGAACGCCTCGCCGTTTACGCGGAGCTGCCGCCACAACGTTGAGATCGTTGTTGAACAGGAGTTCGTCGTAGGCGGGCTCTCTTTGCCGGCGGCTGCCGGGAGGACGAGCGCGGTCGGAGAGTACGTGGAGGTTGACCCTCCTCGCAGGGTGGTCTTCACCTTCGGATGGGAAGGCGACGAAGTCGTTCCTCCGGGCTCTTCAACGATCGAGATCACGCTCGAGCCTTCGGGCAGCGGCACGCTGGTTCGCCTCGAGCACAGCGGCCTGCCGGAGTATCGCACCGCACAGCACGGCGAGGGCTGGGTCCACTACCTCGAGCGACTCGAGGTCGCCGCGACCGGCGGAGATCCCGGCCCCGACCCCTGGGCCCAACCCGTCGAGTAGTTTCGATCATGCAAGCAAGTACGACGCCAAGGAGGAGAGATGGCCCCTGCACCGGTAGTTCACTTCGAGTTCTCGACCAAGGACCCGAAGTCCCTGCAGAAGTTCTACGGCGAGGTCTTCGACTGGAAGATCAACGCCAACAACCCGATGGAATACGGGATGGTCGACACCGGCGAGGGAGGATGCGCCGGCGGCATCGGCGGGGTACCCGACGAGAAATATCCCGGTCACCTCACGATCTACGCGATGGTCCCGGACCTCGAGGCGACCCTGAAGGAGATCGAAGCACGGGGGGGCAAGACCCTCATGGAACCGATGGAGGTCCCCGGCGGGCCGACGATCGCCATGTTCTCCGACCCGGCCGGCAATGTGGTGGGCCTCACCAAGGCTTGAACAGCCACAGGATCGGGACCCTCGGTCGGTGTCTGGGGGGCACCTAAGAGGCGGGATCCTCGAGGCGATAGCCCGTGCCCCGCATGGTGCTGATCGCGTCGCTGCCGAGCTTCTTGCGCAGGTAGCCGACGTAGACGTCGACCACGTTCGAGCCGGGGTCGTAGTCATAGCCCCAGACGTTGCTGAGGATCTGCTCGCGTGTCAGTACCTGTCCCGGATGGCGGAAGAACAATTCGGCCAGCGCGAACTCACGCGCACTCAGCTCCATCGTCTTCTCTCCCCGGACCAGTCTCCTGGTGCGCAGATCCAGCGAACAGTCGCCCGCCTTCAGGAGCGTTTCCTCGGGAGACCTGTCCTCGCGCAGCCGGACTCGCACCCGGGCCAGCAGCTCTTCGAAACGGAACGGCTTGGTCACGTAGTCGTCGGCTCCACCCTCGAGGCCGGCGACCGTGTCGGTCACGCCGTCTCGAGCCGTGAGGATGATCACCGGGGTCCTCTTGTCGTCCAGTCGAAACTCCTCGAGGACCCCGAAGCCGTTCTTGTCGGGTAGCCCGATATCGAGGATCACGAGATCGAAAGCACCTCCGCGGGCGAGAGCCAGGCCGTCGTTACCGGTGGCCGCCACGGTCGTCGCGAAACCGTTCGACCGCAGTCCCTTCTCGAGGAACGACGAAATGCGTTCCTCATCCTCGATGATCAGAACCTGATTCACGAGCCAACCTCGGTAGCCGGCTCCGGCTGATCGACCGGCAGAGCGATGACGAACCTGGTTCCCGCCCCCGGCCTGCTCTCCACGCCGACGCTCCCGTGATGCGCTTCGGCGATCGCCTTGACTATCGACAGTCCAAGCCCCGCACCCTCCGATCGCATCCGACCGTCGGGGCCTCGACTGAAGCGTTCGAAGATCTGCTCCTGCTCGCCGGGAGGGATGCCGGGCCCGTTGTCCCGGACCCAGAAGCGGACCTCGCCATCCTCGAGCTCGGACCCGATCATGATCGCGCCGTCCTCTCCTGAGTACTGAACCGCGTTCTGAGCAAGCTGCATCATCGCTTGCGTGACCCGCTGGCGGTCGGCCACGATCCTGCCCTTGCCCACCGCATCGACCGTCCATTCCCGGTCTCCCAACGCGGTCGCCTTGGCGTAGAGCTCGTCCGTCAGCGTCGCCACATCGACCGTCTCGAGATTCAGGAAATCGGGCCGTTCCGAACGAACCAACAACAACAGATCGCTCACGAAACGACTCATCCGGTCGAGCTCGTCCATCACGATGCCGAGGGTCTTCCGTCGCTCTTCGGGATCGTCGCTGAGGAGCTCGAGCTGGCCCTGGATGATCGTGATGGGCGTGCGCAGTTCGTGCCCCGCATCGTCGATGAACCGGCGTTGAGCGATGAAGGCCTGTTCGAGCCGGTCGAGCATCTCGTTGAAGGTCTGCGTCAGATCCCCGATCTCGTCCTGTGTCTCGACCGGGATGCGACGCCTGAGGTCGCTCTCGGAGATGCCCCGCGCCGCGGCGCTGACCCTCGCCACCGGATGAAGGATGCGATCGGCGACCCTCCCGGCGAGGAGAGAACCGATCAAGAGCACGATCGCTCCGACCCCTGCGGCGCCGAAGATCGCCGGGGCGATCTCCTCCTCGATAAGGTCTCTGAAGATCGCGGTGACCAAGACCCCCTTGGTCTCCCCTTCGAACCGGACCGGCACCGCCATGAAATCGACCGGACCTCCGAGCGTATCGACCCTGCCTCGCTCGGAGTCGGTGAGAGACGCCCACCGCTCGGTAAGTGTGAGGTCGCGGTCGAGCCGGTACAGGGCATCCGGCCTGCGAAGGAACGGTTTGCCCCCCACGTAGCTGACTTGCGCCTCATATGGCGAGGAGATGTCGCCCCCGAGGAACACCTCGAAGATGCGCCGCACGTTGCCATCGAACGGCCGGCCCGTCTCCGGGTCGTTGCCGGCCGACAGTACGTGGAGTTCCCGCGCTTCCCGAAAC
>JBKJZQ010000068.1:0-4166 GCA_046715095.1 Actinomycetota bacterium
GCTCAAGGGACCAAGCAGAGCGACGCCACGACGATGGCCATTGTGAGGCTCCTCCGCAAGCTCCTGAAGGACAACAAGATCGGCGATCGCGTCGTCCCGATCATCCCCGATGAGGCCCGTACCTTCGGGATGGAGTCCCTGTTTCCCGACTTCAAGATCTATGCATCCCGCGGGCAGTTGTACGAACCGGTCGATGCGGCCCACCTCCTCGCGTACCGGGAATCGCAGCAGGGGCAGATCCTCGAGGAGGGGATCACCGAGGCGGGCTCGATGGCCAGCTTCACCGCCGCCGCGACGTCCTATGCGACGCACGGCGAGCGGATGCTCCCATTCTTCATCTTCTATTCGATGTTCGGGTTCCAGCGGGTCGCGGACCTCATCTGGAGCGCCGGCGACCAGCGGGCGCGGGGCTTCCTCCTCGGCGCGACCAACGGGCGCACCACGCTGATGGGGGAGGGCCTCCAGCACGATGACGGCCACTCGCTCCTGCTCGCGACATCGAATCCGGCCGTGCGTGCCTACGACCCCGCGTTCGCCTACGAGGTCGCCGAGATCGTCAAGGACGGACTCGATCGTATGGTGGAACGCGACGAGGACGTGATGTACTACCTCGCGCTCTACAACCAGTCGTATCCCCAGCCCCCCATGCCCGATGGTGTAGCCGAGGGGATCGTGAAGGGCCTCTACCGCTTCAAGAAGGGCCCGGCAGACCATTCGCAGCGCGCTCAGCTCCTCGTGTCCGGACCGATCATGCCGGACGCGTTACGTGCCCAGGAGTTGCTGGCCGCCGAGCACGACGTGTCGGTCGATATCTGGAGCGCGACCTCGTATCACCAGCTCCGCCTCGATGCACTCGACGTCGAGCGGTGGAACCGCTTCCATCCCGGCGAACCCCGGAAGCAGCCGTACGTGACCAAGCAGCTCGAGAACCAGGACGGGCCGGTCATCGCGGTCAGCGATCACATGAAGGCGGTGCCCGATCAGGTCAGCCGGTGGGTGCCCGCGCCGTTCATCCCGCTCGGCACGGACGGGTTCGGGCTCTCGGATCATCGCGACGCGCTGAGGCGGTACTTCGAGATCGATGCGGAGCACATCGTCGTCGCGACCCTGGCGGCACTGGCGGAGTTCGGTGAACTCAAGCCGGAGGCCGTGACCGAAGCGATCGAACGCTACGGGATCGACCCGGAACGTCCGTCGCCGCAACGGAGGTAACCGCAGGTAGGGCTTAAGCCTTTCCCGGTTTCTTCTCGAGTTCCTTCAGCCCGTTCCACGCGAGGTTCACGAGGTGGGCGGTAACGATCTTGCGGCTCGGTTTCCCGGCGTCGAGCCACCATTCGCCGACGAGGGCGACCATGCCGACCAGCGCTTGTGAGTACAGCGGTGCCAGCTTGACGTCGAAGCCCCTGGCCTTGAACTCCTCGGTGAAGATGTACTCGACCTGGGAGGCGATGTCGCCGATCACAGATGCGAGGCTCCCGGCCTTGCTGGTGACGGGTGAGTCGCGCACGAGGACCCGGAAGCCCTCCTGCTCCTCCTCGATGTAGGTGAGGAAGGCCTCTGCGGCGGCTTCGAGCTTCGCGCGCGGGGACTCCTGCTCTAGTTCACCTTCGAAGCGGGCCAGCAATCGCTTGACCTCGCGATCGACGACCACGGCGTAGAGGCCCTCCTTACCGCCGAAGTGCTCGTAGACGACCGGCTTGGTGATCCCGGCCCGCTGCGCGATCTCCTCGATCGAGGCACCTTCGAATCCCCGCTCGGCGAACACCGAACGGCCGACATCGAGGAGCTGCGCGCGCCGCTCCTGGCCGGTCATCCGGACGCGCCGGCTCACCGGTTGTGTGGCGATCTAGGTAGCCCTGTGCGACTGGAGTTGGTCTCTGCTGGGCACTTTGACATCCTCAACCAACCCTAGTCGTTCGAGCAGCCGGATGACCATCGCACTGGGGTCTATCTGCCCACGCAGGATCCCGTGACGAGCAGACGTCGGGAACGCGTGATGGTTGTTGTGCCACGACTCACCCATCGAGATCAGCGACAGCATCCAGTTGTTCGTCGAATGATCGGGTGAGGCGAACGGCCGTTTCCCGTAGAAGTGGCAGATCGAGTTGATGCTCCACGTGACGTGGTGAAGCAAGAACACGCGCACGAGACTGGCCCAGACGAACACCATCGCGGTGGCACCGAAGGAACGCGTGATGCCGAACGCGATCAGCGGCGGGAGGGCGAACGAGAGGATGCCGAGGAACGGGAACAAGCGATCGATCTTGACCATCACGGGATCCTTCAGAAGATCCGGCGCCCAGCGCTGGGCCGAGGTCTGCTCCGGGTCGAACAGCCATCCCAGGTGTGCGTGCCAGAGCCCTTTCAGGATGCCCTTCACGCCGGCCTCGCCATCGAGGTGAGGAGAGTGCGGATCGCCCTCGCGATCGGAGAACGCGTGATGGCGGCGATGCGTCGCGACCCACGAGATCGCCGATCCCTGGATCGCCATCGACCCGGCGATCGCGAGCACCGCCCGTGTCACGGGCCGAGCCTTGAAGCTCTGGTGCGTGAGCATCCGGTGGAAGCCCACCGTGACGCCGAAACCGGTGAAGAAGTAGAAGAACAAGAAGAGCCCAGCATCGAGGGCGCCGAGACCGCGACCCCAGAGGGTGGCGATGGCTATCGCGAGACCGAGCAACGGTGCGATGGTGAGGATGAGAACGGTGATGCGCTGAATCTTGTGACCGCCCTCGCTGAGGACCTCGATCCCCGGAATCTTCCGTGCCGTGACCGTGGCCTCGTCCGTGTACATGGCGCCGCCACCTTCCCATCCGGGTCTCTGTTTGCCCGGCAACTTACCATGGCGTAGGTTTTGCAAATCGGACTACCATCTCGCTCCATGACCTCCTCGGCCTCCTCCCGGGCCACCGCGCTGATGACGAGGGCCCTCGTAGGGGCCTCTCTCGTCGCCGTCCTGACCGTTCCGGCGGGCGCCGAGCCCGCCTCCCCGCTTCCTCGAGCGCCCGAAAAAGCCTCGGTGCCCGGTGAGCTAGTCGTGCGCTACCGGCCTGGGACCCAGGAGTCCTCGAGGGGTTCGGTACGGGCCGCGGCCGGCGCCACCCTGGTGAGCCGGCTCCCCATCGAGAGGACTGAGATCGTCGACGTTGGCACCGAGGATCTCGCGACCGCTATAGCGCGCATCTCGGCGCGCCCGGAGGTCCTGTACGCCGAGCCGAACTTCATCTACTACGGCGCCGCCACCCCGGACGACGCTCGCTTCCGAAAACTGTGGGGGATGGACAACCGCGGGCAAAAGGTGCTGGGTCTTGCCGGCCGGCCCGATGCCGACATCGACGCGACCCAGGCGTGGGACCGCACCACCGGCGATCATTCGGTGCTCGTCGCGGTCGTCGACTCGGGGGTCGTCGCCGATCATCCCGATCTCGAGGCCAACATATGGACCAATCCCGGCGAAGAGGGACCGAAGGGAGACAACGGGCGGGACGACGATGGCAACAAGTTCAAAGATGACTGGCGGGGATGGGACTTCGTCTCCGGAGACAACCTGCCGGATGACGAGCATGGGCACGGCACGCACGTGGCCGGGACGATCGGAGCCCGTGGCAACGACGGTTTCGGGGTCGCTGGGGTTTCCTGGGATGTGAGCCTGCTTCCGATCCGCGTGCTGGCCGCCGACAACACGGGAACGCTGGGGGACATCGCGGCAGGGATGGACTACGCGGGTGTCATGCACGCGCGGGTTGCGAACGTGAGCATCCAGTCGAACGCTTTCTCGAAGCTGATGCGGGATGTGATCGCGGACCACCCAAAGACTCTCTACGTGATCGCCGCCGGCAACGGCGGATCAGACGTTACCGGCGACGACAACGACGTTGTGCCGACGTACCCGTGTGCATATCCTCAGGCGAACATCCTGTGCGTGGCGGCAACCGATCTGGACGACCGGCTGACCGACTTCTCGAACTACGGGACCGGGACGGTCGACCTCGCGGCGCCCGGCCAGGACGTCCTCAGCTCCCAACCCACCTTCGCGACGCCGTTCAAGGAGTTCTTCGGTGAGGACCTCGCGCGATGGAGCACGGGGGGCAAGAAGAACAGCTGGGCGAGGGTCGAGGGCCATCTCGGCGGCGGGCGGCTCGAGGACAGCCCCAAGGCCGACTACG
>JBKJZQ010000069.1:0-18424 GCA_046715095.1 Actinomycetota bacterium
CCTCAAGGGAACGACCGCTCCGAGCCTCCAGTTCAAGTACTGGCACCAGATCGAGGAGGACTGGGACTACGCCTACGTGCTTGTCTCCACCGACGGCGGCAAGACGTGGAAGTACCAGAACACCTCGGCATGTGGGGGCCGGGCGACCGACGCCAACGGGAACAACCGGGCGGTCGCCGAGTCGGGCGGGATCACCGGCGACTCGGAGGGCTGGCAGGAGTGCACGCTCGACCTTGCCGCCTACGCCGGCAAGAAGGTCGTGATCCGCTACGAATACGACACCGACCAGGCGGTAACCGAACCCGGGTACGTCGTCGACGATGTCACGCTCAAGGACGCCGACAAGACGATCTGGAAGAAGACCAATTTCGAGAAGGCCAAGAGGACAAGAGCCTGGACGTTCGGAGGGACCGGCCTCAATAAGTGGCTCCGGATCAAGCCCCTCGCCAAGAACAAGCCTCTGATCGTGGTTCTCAGGATCTCCGGCAACAACGTCAAGCGACAGGTACTGACGCGTAAGGCGTTCAGCAAGGTCGCGGAGGGCCTCGCCCTCGAGAACAAGGGCACCGTCGGTGACGGGAAGACCGTCATCGTGGTGTCGGGCACGACGCCGATCGCAACGACTCCGTTCGGCTACTCGTACAACATCGTTCGCTAAGGAACGCCCAAAACAAGAGGGCCCGGCAGCTGCCGGGCCCTCTTCGCGTCTTCTACTTGACCTTCTCGAACACCATGATCGTGTTGCCCGCCTGCTCGAAGATGTGGGAGAGCTTCCATCCGTCCTCATGCCTCTTGTTCAACGTCCTGGTGAGCGATCCCACGTCGAGATCCCCACGATTGACCTCTGCTTCGTAGTGATCAGCCATATCTCGGCCTCCCTCGTCATCGTGCGCCGGACGCGGCGCGGGTCGAGAACAGCCTGATGCAGAGACGGGTGCTAAGACAAGACCCTCGAGCCGGCCGACGGAAGCGAAGCGGTGTGGCTGGGGAGCAGACTCTCGTTCGAGGCCGCGCATCAAGATCGCGACCCCTGCGCTTCCCGTACCGCGGGGAGCGAGGACCGCTCCGCGACGCTGAGGCGGGCTATTCTTGAGCGACATGGGAGCAGGGGCATCTCGAGAGCGAAAGCAGGTCGTCGATCCCCAACCGACCGTGTCCAGTCACGACACCGGCATCGCCCTTCCGGGGTTCCACGCGATCGCGTCAGAAGAGGCGGTCAGCGCGCTGCACAGCGACGCCGACAGGGGACTCGAACCCACCGAGGCGAACGCGCGGCTCATCCGACTCGGCCCCAACCGCATCCCCTCTCCCACTCCCGATCCCTTGCCTTTGCGCCTGCTGGGCAAGCTCAAAGAGCCCATGAGCCTTCTTCTCATCGGGGCCGCGGCCGTCGCCGGCATCGGCTTGGGCGAAAGGCTCGATGCCGTCGTGATCCTGGCGATCGTCGCCGCCAACGCCGCCATCGCCCTGTCGCAGGAGGGAAAGGCCGCCCGATCACTCGAGGCCCTCAAGACGCTCGAGAGTTCCGAGGCGCGTGTCGTTCGTGGGGGCCGGTCCGAAATGGTCCCTGCGGAGGACCTCGTCGCAGGCGACATCCTGCTCCTCGCGGCCGGCGATCGCGTGCCTGCCGACGTCCGCATGATCCATACCGTTCGCAGTGATGTTCACCGTTCTTGCCATCAGCCAGCTCTTCTACGCGTTCGCCGTGCACATCCCAGACCGGATCGGATCAACCCGACCGGTCGCCGATCTGTTCGCGAACCGTTGGCTGCTGGTCGGCGTCGGGGCGGGGCTCACCCTCCAGCTCGCGATCGTGCTCCTGGTCCCGGCACATGAGGTGTTCGGAACAACCCGGCTCTCCGCAGGTGAATGGGGACTCGTCGCGGTCGCGTCGCTGGCCCCCGCGATGATCATCGCCGCTCTCGATCGTCTTCGGTCCTGAGCATCTGGGTTCGGTCTCTCGGGGGACGCCCGGAGCCGGACCCGGCCGACCAACGGCCCACCCAAGTAGGTCCGTACGGCACTACTGCGGAATGGCTCCCATTGCGACCCTGATCTCAGGACGATGGAGAGCGTGGGAACCGAGAGGAGCCGACGATGCCGGACGTCAAGGTGAAAGATGTCATGACCCACTTGGTCGTCATGCTGTATCCGAGCGACACCGTCCACGAGGCCGCCCAGAAGCTTGCCCGCAACAGCATCAGCGGGGCGCCCGTGGTGGAGGGCGGGAAGGTGGTCGGCATCGTGTCGGAGTCCGACCTCATCCGCGCGGTCATGCCCCCGGTACCGGTGGACCGCGGTGCTTCAATCCTCGACATCTTTTCGGTGATGGGACGCGCCAAGCCTCGCGCCCACAAGCACGGCAAGACCGTCGCGGAGGTGATGAACTCGCTCGTGATACAGGTCTCGCCCGAGACGAGCATTTGGAAGGCCGCGTCGATCATGGAGCGCAAGGGCGTGAAGCGGCTACCTGTGGTCGACGACCAGGACTACTTGCTCGGGATCCTGTCACGCGCCGATCTCGTCAAGGCGATGGCCAAAGACGACGCTCAGATCACCACCGACGTCATCGAGGCGATCACGCTGTTGGGTGAGGAGACCATCGACGGTCTCGAAGTCGAAGTCGACGACGGCGTGGCGACCCTCAAGGGCGTCGCCGACCGCAAGAGCACGCACGAGCTGGCGGTGTCTCTCGCCTCGCGAACGCCTGGCGTCATCGAAGTGGTGGACCGGATGACCTTCGAGCGCGACGACACCAGGATCGGGTTCGCCCGATAAGGACGATGTGATCTCCTCCCCCATGGTCTACTGCGCCGAGAGTAGAGAGGGAGGGAACGTTTCCCCACCCTCGCTGCCGCATGCTTCGGCGTGACAACATGCTGGCCATTCCAGGCCATGCCCGACACGCCGATCGTGGGTGGCTGTTCGAGCTAGACGAACTTGTAGGAGAGGGTTACATCGGTCACGCCGATGGCGGCCACTTCGAACTCTGCGACCTCGATCTGGCACGACACACGATCTGTCGCTGCGGCGAGGACATGGACTTCAGGGGCTTTGAGCTGCGTGGGCCCTCTGGAGAACGTGTCGCCTATCGTCCGTACGCCTTCTGCCTCGCTTGCTGGTGGTGGATCGAGTTCTAAGCCAACCGGCGGCGATACTTGTCTTGATGTCGCCTCCACGTATTTACCGCGATTCAAGGTAACGGGATGCGCCACCGGGCTCTCCGGAGGGGCATGCTATCGCCAGGGAGCTCAGGAGGCGTGGGTAGGGGATGATACTGGAACTAGTTACACCGGGGACTCACGAACCACCCGTCCGGGGCATTGCCCCGCCTCAAAGGGGACAAATACCCTGAATCCCTGGGGAACGAGACTGCGTCGTCGCGCCGGACAACGGGTTCGAGCAAGGCGACGGGGAGAGTGGTGGATGGCTGGAGCTTGGACTAAGGAGAAACCCGATCTCGAAACATCAGAGGACCGGGACCTCATCGCACGCGTCCGTGAGGGAGACGAGCGCGCACTCGAAGGGCTTCTGTCGCGCTATCGCGGGTTCGCGAGAGCGAAGTCCCGCTCTTACTTCCTCGCAGGCTCGGACAAAGAAGACGTCGTCCAGGAAGGCATGATCGGCCTCTATAAGGCGATCCGGGACTTCGACCTCCAGCAGGAAACCCCGTTCCGGGCGTTCGCGGAGCTGTGTATCTCCCGTCAGATCCTCACCGCCATCAAGACCGCCAACCGCAACAAGCACCAACCTCTCAACTCCTCGATCTCCCTCGACGCTCCGGCGCACAGCGGTGACGATCCCGGCGGGGGCTCGGTCGGGGACAGCCTGGCCGCGACCAGAGATGCCGATCCGATCGATCTGGTGATCTCTTCAGAGGAGATCACCGCGCTCAAGAACTCGCTCAAGGAGAACCTGACCGAGCTCGAGGGAGAGGTCCTCACCCTCTACATGGACGGCAAGTCGTACGAAGAGATCGCCGGTACGTTGGGGAACCACGTCAAGTCGATCGACAATGCTCTCCAGCGGATCAAGCGCAAGCTTCAACGCCACCTCGAGTCGCGCAACCAGCCATCCGCCTGACGGATTGTCGCCGGGGACGAGTAGCCTTGGTGCTGTGGATGATCCCCGCGTCAGATTCGAAGCCACAGACATAGAACTCCGGTCCCCGATACTGATCGCCGCCTTCCACGGGTGGAACGATGCAGGAAATTCGGCGACGTTCGCTGCGAAGCACCTTCGAAGGATATGGGCGGCGGAGAAGATCGCATCGATCGATCCCGAGGACTTCTTCGACTTCCAGTCGGTGCGGCCCCAGGTCGAGCTGGTGGACGGCCTCACCCGTTCGATCTCATGGCCCGAGAACGAACTCTACGGAGCCCGGCTCGAAGGGTGCGAGAACGACGCCTTGATCCTGATCGGGACGGAGCCCAGCCTCAGATGGCGGACGTTCTCCGAGCTCCTGGTCGAGATGGCGAGGGAACGAGGTGTGTCATTGGTGATCACCCTCGGCGCCCTACTTGCCGACGTCCCTCACTCTCGCCCCGTCCCCATCACCGGAACCGCGGTCGATCCTGAGCTGATCAACAGACTTGGGCTACAGCGGTCTCGCTACGAGGGCCCGACGGGGATCGTCGGCGTGCTGCAGGATGCGTTCGGGCGTGCAGGGGTCCAGTCCGCGAGCCTCTGGGCGGCCGTCCCCCACTACCTCGCGGTTTCTCCGAATCCGAAAGCAGCGCTCGCACTCGTAGAGCGCGCGGCGGGATTGATCGGGTTCGGGGCCGATATCGGAGAGCTGATGGCCGCCACGTCCGACTACGAAGAACGGATCGACGAGATGGTCCAGACCGACGATGACATCAAGGAGTACGTCCGGCTCCTCGAGTCCCGGTCGGACGACGGCGAGGAACTCGAGGAGCTGGACCCTTCCCAGCTCCCCTCCGGGGATGCGCTCGCTGCCGAACTGGAGCGCTTCCTCCGGGAAAGGGATCCGGGCGAGTAGCCGTACTTACTGCTTGACCGCTGCGACCTCGATCGAGAGCTTGATGGTCTTGCCGACGAGGACTCCGCCGGTCTCCAGTGCCTTGTTCCAAGTCAGACCGAAGTCCTCGCGGTCGAACTTGGCGGTAGCCGTGAACGCCGCCCGAGTCGACTCGGTGAACAGGTCGGGGGTCGTGCCCTCGAAGACAACCTTGAGCGTGATGGGCTTGGTGATACCCATGATGGTCAGGTCACCGATGAGGTTTGCCTCCGTGCCCGAGAGAACCTCGAGAGAAGTGCTCTTGAACGTCATCTTGGGGTGGTTCTCGACGTCCAGGAAGTCGGGCGACTTGACGTGGCCGTCCCGATCGGGCGAGCCAGAGTTGATGCTCGAAGCGTCGATCTCGGCCGTTGCGGTCGAAGTCGAGAGGTCTTCACCGATCGTGAACGATCCTTCGAAGGTGCCGAAGTGGCCCGACACGGTCGAGATCATCATGTGCTTGGCCGAGAACGTGAGGCTCGAGTGAGCCGCATCGATGGCCCAGGTGCCGACCAGGTCCCGGGACTTAACCGCGGTGGGGGTACCCATGGGGATTCCTCCTTTCAGACGATTGTCTCCTCCTAGAACATCGTTGCCTCTGCAACTATTTCCGACTCTACCTAATTTCCCTAAGATGGGCCGATGAGCACGCGACCGGGGGTCCTGAGCAGCAGGGAAGACCGTGCCTGGAGGGCTTTCCTCCGGGCCCACTACCAGATCGTCCGAAAGCTGGACGCGGTGCTCCTCAACAAGGAAGGGATCAGCCTTTCGGCCTTCGAGGTTCTCAGGTGGCTCGAGGGGGCACCGGATAGCCGGATGCGGATGTCCGAGCTGGCCAACCGGGTCCTCTTGTCACGTAGCGGAATCACCCGGCTGGTGGACCACCTTGTCGCCCAGGGCCTCATCGAGCGGCAACGGTCCCAGGGGGATGCACGGGGGGCCGAGGCGGTCCTGACCGCTCAGGGGCGAGAGCGTTTAGGGCAGATCTCGCAGCTCCACTTCGACGGGGTCAAAGAATTCTTCACCGGCCGGCTGAGCGGCGAGGATCTCGATGTGCTGGCCGAGACGCTCGGTAAGGTCGTCGACCCCGGCGGCGACGGAGCAGCCTGCTAGTGGTGACGTGCCACTAGGCCCCCGGCCAGTCTTTCTTCTTCTCCTCGATCTCAGGCCAGGGCTTCGACCCAGAGTCCTTCTCGCCCCCCAGGACGTCACCAAGGTCCTTCTTGCCGGAGATCTCGCCGGCGGCCGACAGCAGATCCTCGAGCTTCGCCCGCTCCTTACCCTCGATCCGGATACGGAGGGCGGCGAGAACGTCCGCCTGCTGGTTGGTGATCCCCTGCGTCCGATCGATCTCGGCGAGGGCCTGCGCGGCGCGCTTAATCAACGCAAGGTCGTCGCGAACCTGCTTGTTCAGCCTCTTGATCTCCTCGTCGCTCACGGCCACTTCTTACACTCTTTACGGAGGCGTGATCGGCATCGGACGACCTGTAGGGACGATCGCCCGGGTCGCTAAAGCGGGCCATCCGGCGAACCGACGGTCATAAAGAACTAGTCATCGACCTTTAGCCATCGACCCTCTGGAGCGGTTGGTATGGAACTCGGGCACGACGAGCACTCGACCGTTCTCGGATCGCTGGTGGCGGCCGTCAACGACCACGACGCCTACACCGGCGGTCACTCCTACCGCACCGCGGACTACGCATCCGGGATCGCGCTGAACCTCGGCTACCCCCCTGCAGCAGTCAAGGTCATCAGGCAGGCTGCCCTCGTCCATGACGTCGGGAAGATCGGGATCCCCGATCGGATCCTTAGCAAGGACTGCGAGTTGACCGACGACGAGCGCGATCTGCTCAGGCTCCACCCCGTGCTGGGCGCCAACATCCTTGCGCGGATGCCGGGGACCGCGAGACTCATCCGGGTCGTGCTCCACCACCACGAACGGTGGGACGGGAGGGGCTATCCCGACGGCTTGAGCGGGACCCGGATCCCGGTGGAGTCACGCATCATCCTCGTGGCCGACGCGTACGACGCGATGACGTCCGACCGGCCCTACGGACGAGTACTAGACCCAGGCGAAGCGCTGGACGAGATATCGCGTTTCGCCGGGACGCAGTTCGACCCCCTGATGGTGGACGCCGCCCACAGCGCCCATCAGTCTGGTTACCTCGTGGCGACGGGGAACCGAACGATCCGGATCATGGACCCGGAGCCGCACCCGATCTAATGGTGCGTCGTGACCGCGGGCTGCGTCTCCCATAATCGAGCGCATGACGGACGCGCTCATGGTCACCTCGTCGTTCCTCCCGGGACAGGGAGGCATCGAGAGCTACCTCGACCAGCTCTGCCGTGAGCTGGCCCCCCGGGTGACCGTTATGGCGGCGGGCCGTCGGGGGGGATCGTCGATCCCCACGGACCTCGGCTACCCGACCACCTCCCACCCGGGGAGCATGTTGCTACCGTCCCGGAAGCTCGCGCGGGCGATCGTGAGCGAAGCCGAGCGGTGTGGCACGGACCGGGTGCTGTTCGGAACCCCGTGGCCGCTCATCCTTCTCGCTCCTCACCTGGCGGCGGCTGGGTTGCGCTACGCGGTGATCGTCCACGGCGCCGAGCTGATCGTCCCGGGCGCGATACCTCTCCTCGGACGAAGGTTGGCCCGGGCTCTCGCCGGCTCGGATCTGCTTCTTCCGGTCAGCAACTACACCGCGGAGAAGACCGCGGCCCTGATCACCCGGAGCGGGCTCGGCTCGCCACCGGTGGACGTTCTGCGGGCACGCGTGGATCTCTCGAGGTTCTCGCCCGGAGCCGATGCTCCGGCCGCCAGAGATCGCCTGGGCTTGACTCGAGGCGTCCCTCTGCTGCTCGTGTTCGGGCGGCTGGTACCGCGCAAGGGCGTCCACCGCTTGATCGAGGCCCTTCCGGAGATCGAGCGGAGGATCCCCGGTACGACCCTCGTGATCGCCGGGACCGGCCCAGAGGAGAAGAGACTCAAGAGGGCCGCCCGGCGGACGAGGGGGCGAGTGATCTTCACCGGCAGGGTTCTGGATGAGGACGCTCCCGGTCTCTACGCCGCGGCCGATGTCTTCGTGCTCCCCGTCACAGATCGCTGGTTCGGACTCGAGATCGAGGGGCTCGGGGTCGTGCTGCTCGAAGCGCAGGCGGCCGGAACACCGTGCGTAACAGGAACCTCCGGTGGCACTCCCGAAGCAGTCATTAACGAGGTCACCGGCTTCGTGATCGACGGGCACGATAGCGAAGCGCTCGTCGAGGCCACGGTGCGCTTGCTCTCTGATCCCGTCCTCGCACAGAGGATGGCCCGAGCAGGCAGGGATCATGTCAGAACGGGATTCTCGGAACGCCAGGTCCCCGAGGCTCTAAGCCACTGGCTCGCATGAGTCACGTACGATGGACCCGGCCGCCGCTCACCGAACACCGGAAGTGATCTGAAGGGGGTTTCTCCAGATGCACATCAAGGTGTCATCACCCGGCATCGACGTAAAGCAATCCGGGATCGACCAAATCGAGAAGGATCTCGAGAAGGTCGCCAGGCGGTTAAGCGGTTACGACGAGGTCGATGTCCTCGTTAGGGTCAAGGAGCACAGCCCGACTGCGCATCCGAGCATCCACGTCACCCTGGAACTCGACTACGGACGCAACCACCTCGTCGCGAAAGCCGACGATGATGACACCGGCCGTGCGGTGAGAGCAGCCCGCGAGGATCTACTCCGCCAGATCAACGACCGCTCGAGAGGTGGACACAGCTCCTTCGCCAAGGGGACGTGACGGAGCGAGAGATCCACCCCAGGCGTGATCGCAGGGAGGACATCCTCCAGGCGAGTCTCAATCTGTTCGCCGAGAAGGGGTTCCACGGAACCTCGATGCGCGACATCGCGAAGGCGGCGGACATCACCGAAGGGCTCATCTACCACTACTTCGCGTCCAAGCGCGATCTGTTCACGGCGATCATCGAGGAGTACTCCTTCCTTCCCCTGTTACGGACGCTCCCGGAGCTGGCTGGACAGCTCGACCTCAGAGGATTGCTCCTGGTCCTGGCGAGAGGATTCTTCGACATCCTCCGTCAGAACACTCAGCTAACGCGCCTGCTCCTTCAAGAGGTCCAGGTCTTCCCGGAGGAGAAGGAAGCGTTCTTCGCCGATGCGGTTGGCCAGTCCATCGGCGAGCTCGCACGGATCCTCGACAGCAGGATGAGCGAGCGCGTGCGCACCCAGGTCGATCCGCAGGTGGCCTCACGTCTCTTCTTCAACGCCTTGCTGGCGTTCTTCGTCGAACAAGAGATCCTGGGAGGGAAACATCTCCTGCCAGCCGACGAGCAGGTCTACATCGAGCACCTCGTGGAGATGTTCGTGAAGCGTTTGGGTTCGGGCAGGAACGGACCGCGGCCGGTCTAAGTGGAGCGACCGATCCCGGCGGTCGCCTCGACCTGCGCCAGGACTCCGTCCGCGAGGGACTGCAGCGTGACGATCCAGTCCCCCTGGGGAAGGGCATCCAGCGCGGCCACCGCCTTGTTCCCATGGTCCGCCGCACGGGCCATGGTCTCGTCGAGGGCACCCGTTGAGACCAGCAGCGGGAGAACCGCGGTCAGGTCACGCTCGCCGGACGCCAGCAGCGAACGGAGTGAAGAGTCACGTTCGCAGGCCAGCAGTACGGGAAGGGTGAAGACCCCCTCGCGGATGTCCGTGCCGGGAACCTTGCCGGTCGTCTCCGGATCACCGAGCACATCGAGGAGATCGTCCACGATCTGGAAGGCCAGGCCCAGGTTCTCCCCGAAGGTGGCCAGCGCGGCACGTGCTTCGTCAGTCGCTCCGGAGGTAGCCGCACCGAGCTCGCAGCCGGCGCGGAACAAGGCCGCGGTCTTGCCTCCGATCGTGCTCATGTACTCGTGCACGCTCCGGTCTGGGTTGCCGGCAGTGGATGTCTCGACGATCTGGCCTTCACACACCTCCGCGATCGCTCGTGCAAGGATGCCCGGAACCTCACCACCGGCCTCAGCGCCCAGGGACGAACCATTCGCGAACAGATAGTCACCGGCCAGAACGGCCACCTCGGTGCCCCATTTCGAGTGAACCGTGGGGACCCCCCGCCTGGTGTCCGTCTCATCGATAACGTCATCGTGATACAGCGTCGCGAGATGGACGAGCTCGATCGCTGCGGCCGCCAGGTCCGTCACGCGCAAACCCGGGGTCCCCGAGCGCGACGCCAGCAGGACCAAGGCGGGACGAACGCGCTTGCCGCCGGCTTTGATCAGATGGGTGGCGGATTCCGCGACCAGAGGACTCGGAGACGCGCCGGCCCGTTCCAGAAGGATGTCTTCGACGCGACCCACTTCGGCCAGCAGCCAGTCGGGCAGATTCACAGGCAGCTCACTCTCCGACGACCTGGATGCAGTAGCGGCGCTCCCTGGACGAGTCGAGTTCGATGAACAGGATCCTCTGGTCGTCTCCGAGGAGCACAACCCCATCCGACACCGGCACGGACTCGGATGCCTTGCCGAGGAACGCGTGGACGATGTGAGAGGGCCCGTTCGCGGGTTCGCCATCGACGAGGTTCTGCGTTCTGACCTCGAGGTCGTCGTGGGCGTAGTAGCCGTCGTTCGGCGCGATCGTTTGCATCGCCCGTTCCATCGCAGAGATCAACCCCGCCCCCGGACGTGCTATCAGGACGGCGCATGTCGTGTGCGGGGAGAAAACGAGCGCGTTGCCGGTTGTGATCCCGGACCCTCTGACCACGTCCACGACCTCACCGGTGATATCGAGCGCATCCAGACGGCCGCCCGTTTTCGTCTCGAACTCCTGAAAGTGCACCACAGGGCATCATTCTCACCTACGTGACCCCGTAGGGGATTGGACGAGCGTTCGACTCGTCTGAACGCGCGTTCAATAGACGAACGGGCCGCCGCCTACCACGGCCCCCTCCGAGCGCCGTGGTAGAAGCAAGCATGCCCACGGACGACACCGGAGTGCCCGATCCGCCCCCACCGCCGCAGTCTTTCCTCGACCGAGACGGGTTCAAGATCCTGTGCGAGATAGAGCCGTCCTGGAGGCCGGACATCGCCCACGTGAGGAACCAGATCCACGTCCTGGGTCCGGTGGTCGACGGCTTCCTGATCCCCGACAACCACCTGGGTAGAGCCACGATGTCGAGCGTGGCCGTCGCCCACGAGGTGAGCTACATGGGGGGCCTTCCGATCGCGTGCATCAATGCCCGAGATAGGAACCTCTTGGGCTTCCGGCGGGACCTCCTCACCGCCGCCGCGTACGGCGTCGATCACTTCCTGTTCGTCTACGGAGACGCCCCCAAGGAAGGGCGCCGGGCCGAGGACCTGACCGTCCGAGGGATGATCGAGGAGGTCCGTTCGTTCGGCACCGGCCCCCTCTTCCAGGGCTTCCCCAGCTTTCGCATCGGGACGACCGCCCGCGTCGGCCGGCCGCTCACGTGGCGAGCCCGCGCCGACTTCCTCTTCGTTCAGATCACCTACAACGTCGATCGACTTGTGGAGTGGAGAAGATCGATCGCCTTCGAAGGCCGGATGTACGCCGGGGTCATCGTGCTTGCCAGCGCCCGCATGGCGCAGAGGATCAACGCGACCATCCCTGAGATCCGCATCCCGCAACGCGTGATCGATCAGCTAGAGGAGGACCCTCAGGTGGGGATCGACCTCGCCTGCAAGCAGGTGGAGATGATCAAGGCCTCAGAGGTTTTCGACGGGGTCCATCTCGTGCCGGTGTCCCGCTATCAAGAGATGGCCACGAGGCTGGGCCAGCTGCGCTAGCTGGCGCGACGGGCGCGTGCGCGACGGCGCTTGAGCGAAGCGCGCTCTTTGTCGGTCAGTCCACCCCAGATGCCGTACTTCTGGTTGGTCTCCATCGCGAACTCGAGACACGGTTCGCTTACGGGGCAGCGCTGGCACACGGCCTTAGCGCGAGCCTCACGGGCCTGCTTCTCGAGCTCCGACTCGCCCTCTTCACCGAAGAACAGAGCGTTGTCGTACTCCCTGCAGGCTGATTCGTCCTGCCAATCCATCTCATCCGGCTACACCACTTGGGCGAGCCGATCCCTCCTCCATGTTCTAGTGCTGCCTTTTAGTGCGCTTGTGAACGAGCACCCTTACGGTAGCGCCCTGTAACCGGCAACGCGGGCCCCGAGGTGACTATTCCTACGAGCACCGCGGCCAAACCAGCCCGGTATACGACAACTGCGGCGGCCGGTCCAGCAGAGCAACTTCGAAGATTCTAGAGGTCGTGTCAATGGCCACCCCTTGATCGAACCTCTTTGCCTGTACGAACGCCTAGGGGAAAACCCCGGAGACGGACAGCATCCCCAGCGGGCGTGATGCACCTTGATCGATTCCTCGCATCCGGAACGGGCCTCTATCATGCGGAAATGGACGAACCGAGTCGCTACCGGGTGGTGCTGGTCGACGATCACGACTTGCTCCGCCGCGGGATAAGGATGATGCTGGAATCCGAACCCGATTTCGAGGTCGTGGGGGAAGCCTCGGATGGATCAGAAGCACTCACACTGGTGGAATCCACCCTCCCGGATGTCGTTCTGATCGACGTGATCATGCCGAACAAAGACGGCATCGAGGCCACCAAGGAGATCAAAGACACCTTTCCGAAGGTCGGAGTGGTGGTCCTGTCCGGGCACGATGAGCGGCAGTTCATCTTCGACGCGCTAAAGGCGGGGGCCTCCGGATATCTGCTCAAGACGGCTGAACTCGACGAGGTGATCGCCACCGTCAAATCGGTGGCCCGGGGCGAGGCCAAGCTGGATCCGGCGCTGGCAAGTCAGGTTCTGACCGAATTCCAGACCTATCAGCGAGCGGAAATCTCCGAGGTCTACCAGCCGCTTACGCCGCGCGAGAAAGAGATCCTCCAACGGATGAGCGATGGTCTACCCAACAAGACGATCGCGTCCCGTCTCAACATCTCCGAGCGCACGGTGACCACGCACGTAGCGAACATCTACTCCAAGCTCCACGTGAACAACCGCGTCTCCGCGATCCAGGAAGCGATACGACGCCGACTCCTAGATTTCCAGTAGAGCGATGGTCGACGACCACGGCAGTGAAGTACTCGGGGAGCGGCTCAGGGCGCTGCCATCGGTCGACCGGCTGCTCGCCGGGCTGAGCGACCTCCCCCACCTGGTCGCCCGCGACGTTGCTCGTTCGGCACTCGATCGCGCGCGAGCACGCATCCGAGCCGGCGGACAGATAACCGAGGGCGGAGTGGCGGAGATCGCTCGCCGGCTCGCCGACGAACACTCACTCAGGCTCATGACTCCGGTGATCAACGCGACTGGAGTCATGATCCACACGAACCTGGGGCGCGTCCCGTTGGGAGAATCTCAACTGGACGCGGTTCGCAAGGTGGCGAGCGGATACTCGAACCTCGAGTTCGATCTCATCGGAGGACGTCGCGGCGATCGCTACGCTCACGCGAGCAGAACCATCGCGGCCCTCACCGGCGCAGAGTCGGCCGTCGTGGTCAACAACAACGCCGCGGCGGTACTGGTGACGTTGGCCGCCCTGTGTGACGCCAAAGAGGTGCTCGTGAGCCGGGGCGAGCTGATCGAGATCGGAGGCGAGTTCCGTATCCCCGACGTCATGGGTTCCTCCGGCGCCCGCATGATCGAGGTTGGAACCACCAACCGGACCCACCTCTCCGACTACGAACGGGCGATAACCCCGGCGAGCGCGGCGATCCTCAAGGTTCATCAGTCCAACTACCGCGTCGTCGGATTCACTGGTGCCGTTTCCGCCAGGGATCTGGCGCGACTCGGACGGGGGCGCGGGGTGCTCCTGATCTACGACATGGGATCGGGATCGATCGAGAACGCCCAAGAAGGATGGACGGCCGGCGAGCCAAAGGTCTCTCATGCGATCGAAGACGGTGCCGACATCGTGACCTTCTCTGGAGACAAGCTCCTGGGCGGACCACAGGCCGGGATCATCGCCGGTCGCAAAGACCTGATCGATCGCATCGCACGGCATCCCCTGATGCGCGCCGTTCGTCCCGGCAAGATGTCACTCGCCGCGCTCGAGGCGACGCTCACGCTCCATCTCGAAGGCCGAAGGAATGAGCTTCCGCTCTGGCGTATGGCGTCAGAGACGGCCGAGCGCCTCGAGGAACGAGCGACCTCGTTGGCCTCGCTCCTGTCCGGACGCTTGAACGATGCCAAGGTGGAGGCTCGCCTCGTCGCGGCCGTCGCCGGTGGTGGAACGTTGCCGGACACCGAGCTTGCCTCGTGGGCCATCGCGGTGACGCATCCCGAGATCGGTGCGGCCGAGATCCAGCGCGCGCTCAGGATGCGCTCCCGTCCGGTCGTGGGCCGGATCGAAGACGACGTCGTTCTTCTCGATCTCAGGACGGTCGCGCCGGAGGACGAAGCGGTCGTGGCGGAGGCCCTTGCAGAGATCCTGAGCTAAGGGGCGGAGCTCGATCGGCCTCGGTTTCGCGTGGCTCGCGCCCCCTCGGGACGGGAGATCGGAGGCGTCCGCGTTCTGGGCCCGAAGGCTTGCTCTAGCGGTCCTCGCCGGCCAGGGGGTCGCCCCGCACGACGGTTCCTCCGACGAAGTCGGCGTCGGGAAGCGGCTTCGGAGCGCCGCCCGCCATCTCCTCGACCAGGGAATCGACGACCTTCTGAAGGTCCCTGCCCTCTCTGAACACCTCACGCTGCCGCGTCGCCGAGGTACCACGCTCGAGGATCGCGCAAACCCCCTGCAGTTCCTCGACGCACCCCAGTCGCTCGGCGGTCGGTTCCAGACGGCTCACCAGGTCATAGATAGAGCGGCGAAGCGAGAGCAGGTTGCCTTCCTCATCGCGGATGATGTCCGCGTCGAGCCCGTAGCGTGCCGCGCGCCACTTGTTCTCGCGGATCGTCCACGCTTGGTGACGGGGAATCTCGAGGCCCTCGTTGTAGCGGTCCGCAAGCCACACGACGAGGGACTGGGACAACGCCACGATCGCTTCGAGTTCCGCAAGCGTCGAGATCCCGTCGCAGATCCTGAGCTCGATCGTGCCGAACCCTGGGTGCGGCCGGATGTCCCACCACACCTCACGCACCGTGCGGATCGCGCCGGCCCCCACGAGAGTGCGCATGAACCTCTGGAACTGGCCCCAGTTCTCCATCTGGTACGGCAACCCGGCGGTGGGAAGTGATTCGAAGATCTTCGACCGGACCGACTGGAGTCCGGAGTCACGACCCTGCCAGAACGGACTGGAAGACGAGAGCGCCAGGAAGTGAGGGATGAACGTGGCGAGGCTATTGCCGACCGCGATGGCCTCCTCGCCCGACTTCACCCCGACATGTGTGTGGACGCCGAAGATCAACAGCCGGCGCGCGGCCCACTGACAGTCCTCGATCAGGCGGTGATAACGGGGATCGGGTGACACCGTCTGGTCGCTCCAGGCCGAGAAAGGATGGGTTCCGGAGCACAGCACTCGGTAATCGTGCTTCCCCGCAACCTCGATCAGTCGCTCAACCTTGTCCTGGAGATCCTTGCGGACCCCGGCCACATCGTTGTGAACGTCGGTGATGACCTCGACACAACACTCGAGCAACTCGTGCTTGTACCCGGAGAAACCCTCGAGCTCGGCCAGGATCTTGGTGGCGGCCGTGCCGGTCACCAGCGCGCCCGATCCGTCTACGAGCTGAACCTCGATCTCGGCCCCGAGCGTGGGCGATTCGCAGCCCGAGAAAAGGATGTTCATCCGAAGATGCTACGTCGAGGATCCCGACCGGAGAACCCGATGGCGCCCGACCGCGTAGAGGAGCGCGAATACGATCGCGATGACCCCCGCGGCCAGTACACCCGCTCCGGGTGGGACCGCTACCAAGACGGGGATCAGCGCACCGATCACCCAGGCCAGTTGCAGTCCCGACTCGAAGCGAGCGAACGCCCACCCCCGGCCGCCTTCGGGGGTCTCCCGCTGGACCATGGAATCGAACGCGACCTTCGCCGACCCCGAGGTGATCCCGAACGCAAGGACCAGTCCGGCGGCCGACTGCGTCGAGAACCAGAGGCCCACCACGATGCCTGTAAGTCCGCTGATCATCAGGGCGAGGGCGAGGATGCCCTCTTCCTTCAGGATCCGCTTGAGCCTGGGAGCGATCAACGCCCCCAGCAGGCCACCACTGGCCGCGGCTCCGACGAGAAGACCGAGCCCAACCGATCCGGCGGACTCTCTGCGGAACGCGAACGCCAGATGGAAGACGAGGAATCCGACGAGGAACCGGATCGCCGAGAGCGCGACCAGCCCCTGTCTGATCGATACCGAACGCGCCCTCTGGCGCGCCCCCATCTGCTCCTTGATGTCGAGGCGGCCTCGCACCTTCGGAAGACCGACGGCGGCAACGGCGCCGACGAGATACACGGCCGCGGTGAGGAGCAACTCGGTCCCAACGCCGGGCCACTTCAGGAGGGCGACCCCGGGCAACCCGACGACCATCCCGGCTATCGCTCCGATCCGCAACAGCGACGAGTTCGCGTCGACGAGGGTTCGGCCCTCGGGGATCAATTGCGGGAGCGCTGCGCCGCGGACCACCAGAACCGCGCGGCTGAGGATGAGGATGCCGAAGGCGATCGGGAACAGGAACAGCGAATCGATCCGGGTTGAGAGGAGCCACGCGAGCATCGCGCGACCAAGCGCAGCGATCACCATGGTGGCGCGCAGCCGCCCGCGACTCCGATCGAGGAAACGCGCCAGGAATGGAGCCACGATCGCGAACGGAGCCACGGTGAGGGCCAGGTACAGAGCGACACGACCCCTCGCCTCGGCGGTGGGGATCGAGAAGAACAGCGTCCCCGCAAGGGCGATCGCGATGAGGGCATCCCCGGCGGCGCTCGCCGCCTGATAGATCAGCATGCGGCCGAACTCGGGGGTCTCGGCGTCGTCCTTCAGGCGCCGCACCGCCCGACGGGCCGCGATGCGGGTGAGGGACTCCTCGTCCTCATCGTCGTCCGGGCCCCCGCGTATCGAACGGGCGCTGCGCTCCGGGTCACGGTGCGAGCCGCGGTCGCTCGGCCCGGTCGCCCACCGGTCGTCCCGGCCGTCCCGGTCGTCGTCAACGGTCTCCCAGTACCTGGTGGAGTCCCGTGGTCTGCCGAACCTGCGCCTCTTGCTCCCCGCCACAGGGGAAGAGTAGCGACTCGCACGCCCTCTCCCGCTCTTCGGTTAACGCATTTGAGAATCATTTGCATCTAGCCTATGGTCGACCCGATGAGAAGGTTCGTGATCGTCCTCGGGTCGTTCGCCCTGATCGCCGCGTCCTGCAGCGGGGGCACCGATACGGGGGCCGGCGAACCGCTCATCGCGGCGTCCTTCTATCCACTGGCGTGGATCGCCGAGGAGATCTCCGGCGGCGACATCGAGGTCGCCGATCTGACGCCGGCGGGAGTGGAGCCGCACGATCTCGAGCTGTCTCCGTCCCAGGTCGGGATGATCGGAGAGGCCGACCTCGTGCTCTACATGGGAGGAGGCTTCCAGCCCGCACTCGAAGAGGTCATCGAGCCCGCGGACGCTCCCGCACTCGATGTGCTCGAAGGGATGGACCTCACGGAGGGCGAGGCGCGCGATCCGCATGTCTGGCTCGATCCGATCAGGCTGTCCGAGATCGTCGAGAGAACCGCGCTCGCGATGTCCGAAGCGTTCCCCGACCGGGGCGACGAGCTGCTGCAGCGGGCGGATGCCCTCGGAGATCGGCTCCTCGAGTTGGATCGCGATCTCCAAGATGGGCTTGCCGACTGCGATCGCCACGAGATCGTCACCAGCCACGCGGCCTTCGGTTACCTCGCCGGGCGCTACGGCCTGGAGCAGATCGCCATCTCCGGGTTCAGCCCCGAAGCCGAACCGTCTCCGGGACGGATCGCCGAGGTCATCGATCTCGCCCGGGCCCGCGGCGTCACGACCATCTTCTTCGAGACCCTCGTGTCGCCCGACATCGCGGAGACGATCGCCGGCGAGATCGGCGTCGAAACGGCGGTCCTCGAGCCCCTCGAAACCGAACCTGATGAAGGCGATTACCTTGATGCCATGGCTCGCAACCTCGAAGCCCTTATGCGCGCCCTCGGTTGCACGTGAGCACTCCCCCGTTCGAGCTTCGCGGAGGAACGATCGCGCTCGGAAAGGTTCCCGTGCTTTCGGGGATCGATCTGACGATCAACGACGGGGAGTTCCTCGTGATCCTCGGGAGCAATGGATCGGGAAAGACGACTTTGGTCCGCGCGCTGCTCGGTCTCATCCCCCTCACCCAGGGCGAGCTGACCCTCTTCGGTACGCCGCTTAGAAGATTCCGTGAGTGGTCCCGTGTCGGTTACGTCCCCCAACGTTTCAGCGCTACCGCCGGGGTTCCCGCCAGCGTCGAGGAGGTCGTGCTGTCCGGGAG
>JBKJZQ010000070.1:0-1771 GCA_046715095.1 Actinomycetota bacterium
CACATCGACCGCGGTTACGAGGGCGTCTACACCCCGCACCTCGGCAAGTCGACCTTGTGGGAGACCAGCGGCCACCTCGGGTTCTACCGCGAGAACATGTTTCCGGCGATGGAGTTCGAAGGCTCGGAATACTTCGCCAAGCCGATGAACTGCCCGTTCCACGTGCTGATCTTCCGGAGCAGGACCCGCTCATACCGCGAACTGCCGCTGAGGCTCTCCGAGCTCGGGACCGTGTACCGCTACGAGCGGTCCGGCACGCTTCATGGATTGTTACGCGCCAGGGGATTGACCCAGGACGACAGCCATATCTTCTGCCGGCCCGATCAGGTCGTCGACGAGATCGTCGGGTGCATCGATTTCTTCCGCGATCTCTACGCGACCGTGGGGCTGGGGCCCGATTCGGTGAGGTTCTCGACCCGTCCCGGGAAATCGGTCGGGAGCGACGCGCAGTGGGCCGGGGCCGAGTCGGCGATCCCAGAGGCGCTCGAGAAGGCCGGCCTCGCGTTCGAGGTCGACGCCGGCGACGGGACGTTCTACGGACCGAAGATCGATATCGATGTGCGCGACGCCATCGGACGCTCGTGGCAGCTTGCGACGATCCAGGTCGACTTCCAGCTGCCGGACCGGTTCGGCCTCGAGTACATCGACGACAAGGGCGAGCGTATACAGCCGGTCATGATCCACCGGGCGTTGTTCGGGTCGATCGAGCGCTTCATCGGCGTGCTGGTCGAGCATTTCGCCGGCGCGTTCCCGACCTGGCTCGCTCCCGTCCAGGCCGTGCTGATCCCGATCGCCGACCGGCACGGGGACTACGCACGCAAGGTTGCGGCCGATCTCCGCGCCCTGGGGGCGCGGGTCAAGGTGGATGACTCCGACAACACGATGGGGGCCAAGATCCGTCACCAGCAGATGCAGAAGGTTCCTTACATGTTGATCGTCGGGGACGACGAAGAGGAGAAGGGAACCGTCTCGGTACGACCGCGCACCGGTGACGAGAAGCGCGGCGTCCCGGCCGGCGACTTCGCCCGTGCGCTCGCGGACGAGATCGAGACGCGCGACCTTGACCTCAGCTATTGATGGAGCGGTTGTGGAGCCCGTGGCGGAACGAGTACGTGACCACCGCGGGTAGCTCCGGCGGCTGCATCTTCTGCGACCACCTCGCCGAGGGCGATGACGAGAAGACCCACATCCTGTGGCGCGGCGAACACGTCTTCGTGCTGCTCAACGCGTTCCCGTACAACACCGGTCACGTGATGGTCGCCCCGCTGCGCCACGTGGGCAAGCTGAACGACCTGAGCGCCGAGGAACGAGCGGAGCTGATGGAGACGACGAACCGAACGGTCGCGATCATCGAGGAAGCCATGAACCCCGACGGATTCAACGCCGGGATGAACCTCGGATCCGCCGGGGGAGCGGGCATCCCTGGCCATCTCCACATGCACGTCGTCCCGCGCTGGGGAGGGGACACGAACTTCATGACCACAGTGGGGGACACCAAGGTGCTTCCGGAGATGCTCGCCGGCACCGACGCGAAGCTGAGACCTCTATTTGGGAAGAGCGTGTAGCCGGGTCTACGGATCGGGGTCGGACCGGGCTTCCTCCGGGTCCTCGGATGGATCGCCAGCCGAGTTGTTCCTGAGTGAGACGTGGCGGTTGATGAGGTAGATGTCGGCCACGTATTTGAGGTCCCCGTGCTCACCACCCCATCCGGGGAGACAGGTCTCCTCAGAAACCTCGATCCCTCGCTGTCGATTGAGCTCGGCGCCGTTCG
>JBKJZQ010000071.1:0-4321 GCA_046715095.1 Actinomycetota bacterium
CATGGACGAGTCTGCCTCGAGCCTTCGCATCGAGATCGACTCGATGCCGACCGAGATCGATGTTCTCAACCGCCGGGCCAAGCAGCTCGAGATCGAGAAGGCGGCGCTCCAGAAGGAGACCGACGACGCCTCGCGCGAACGCTTGAACAAGATCCAAGAGGAGCTCGCTTCTCTCCATGAAGACATGGACGGGATGAAGGCGCATTGGGTCCAGGAGAAGGATGCGATCGATCGCATCCGCTCCGTCAAGGCCGAGATCGAAAGGATTCGCGGCGAGGCCGAGCGCGCCGAGCGCGACGGAGACCTCAGCAAGGCTGCCGAGCTGCGCTACGGGCGCCAGATCGAACTCGAGCGCGAGCTCGAGACTTCGAACGCGGTACTGACCGAGCTCCAGAGGGACAGAAGGTTCCTCAAGGAGGAGGTCGACGACGAGGACATCGCCAAGGTCGTCGCCCGCTGGACGGGGATCCCGGTGTCCAAGCTGATGGCGGGCGAGGTCGAGAAGCTCGTCCAGATGGAGAGTGGTCTCCACATGAGGGTGATCGGTCAGGACGAAGCCGTGTCTGCTGTGAGCAACGCGATACGGCGCGCCAGGGCCGGTCTCGGGGACCCGAACCGCCCGATCGGTTCGTTCGTCTTCCTCGGCCCCACGGGTGTCGGCAAGACCGAGCTCGCGCGTGCGCTCGCCGAGTTCCTCTTCGACGACGAGCACGCCATGGTGCGCATCGACATGAGCGAGTACATGGAGAAGCACTCCGTGTCCCGCCTGGTTGGAGCGCCTCCGGGCTACGTCGGTTACGACGAGGGTGGTCAGCTGACCGAAGCGATCCGCAGACGTCCGTACTCGGTCGTCCTCCTCGACGAGATCGAGAAGGCGCATCCCGACGTCTTCAATATCTTGCTGCAGATCCTGGACGACGGTCGCTTGACCGATGGCCAGGGACGCACGATCAACTTCAAGAACGTCGTCGTGATCATGACCTCGAACCTTGGCTCCGGGTGGATCCTCAGCCCCGACGAGGACCAGGAGACGATGCAGGAGAAGGTGATGGCGACCGTCCGCGATCATTTCAAGCCGGAGTTCCTCAACCGGCTCGATGAGCTGATCGTGTTCCACCGGCTAGAGGCGAGCCATCTGAAGCAGATCGTCGACGTGCAGCTGACCGGGTTGATGAGGCGGTTGTCCGAGCGCGGCATCGTGCTCGACGTGAAGGAGCGGGCGAAGGAGTACATCGCGAGGAAGGGTTATGACCCAGCGTATGGAGCGAGGCCGCTCAAGCGGCTGATCCAGCGCGAGGTCGAGAACCCGCTCGCCGCGGGACTCCTCGACGGCACCTTCGGGCCCGGATCGAGCGTCGTCGTAGACGTCACGGACGACGGACTCGTCCTCGTGGCCACGCCCGAGTAAGTAAGCCGAGCCGGCGCCGCCGAGCCTTACCCTCTCCATGCTCGGACGGAGAGGGGTAACCTCCTGGTATGGCTCTGGAAGATCCCAGCGTAGAAGCCACACTGATGGTGCTCTGCTGCTCCGAATGCGGAGACACGTTCAGCCATGACGGTGGAGATGCGGTCTGCCCGAGCTGTGGTGGGACCGAACTAGATCCCGCGTCGGAACCTCTGCTGTGACGCGGGCTCAGCATCCCCGTACCTGACATCGCCCTAACCGTCAGTACTCGGACGCTTCGGCGACCGCGTATAGCGGTCGTGCCGAGGGCGACCGCCGAGCTGAAGGCCGCGGTTGAAGCCGGCGGCGGTGAGCTCGTCGACGCCGGCGCCGAGGCGATCATATGGACGGACCCCGCCCACCCCGAGGCCCTCGCCGAAACGCTGTCGTCCTCATCCGCCCGCTGGGTCCAGCTTCCGTTCGCGGGCATCGAATCCTTCTTCGCCGCCGGCGTGATCGACGACGCGCACACATGGACCTGCGCCAAGGGGATCTACGGCCCCTCGACCGCCGAGCACGCGCTGACGCTGCTGCTGGCGAGCGCGCGCCTCCTCAATCTCCACATCCGTTCCACGACGTGGCTCGGGCGTCCGGGCAGAGGTGCGCCCGAGAGGAGACTGGGCACCTCGACCGTGCTGATCGTGGGGACGGGCGGGATCGGTAGTGCTCTCGTCGACATGCTCCGCCCTCTGGGTACCGAGGTCATCGCGGTCAACCGTTCGGGTCGTGCCCTTGACGGGGTACGCACCGAGCGCGCCCGTGACCTGGATCAGGTGCTCGGCCTCGTCGACTTCGTCGTGATCGCTGCGGCCGCGACCCCAGCAACGTCCCGGATGTTCGACGCTAAGAGGTTCGAGGCGATGAAGAACGACGCGTGGTTGGTTAACGTCGCCCGCGGTTCGCTCGTCGATACGGACGACCTGGTGGCGGCCCTCGAAAGCGGAACGATCGGAGGGGCGGCTCTCGACGTCACGGACCCCGAGCCGCTGCCCGACGGTCATCCGTTGTTCGGTCTCGAGAACGCGATCATCACCCCGCACATCGCCAACACCTGGGACATGGCTCTACCGGAGCTCGCCGGGCTCGTCGAGCGCAACGTGGCGTCGTTCGCACGCGGGGAGCCGCTCGAGGGCCTCGTCGATCCCGCGCTCGGTTATTGACTGGGCGAGGCAAGATGAGGGGATGAAACGGAGGGCATCTCACCCGGCTGCTGCGCTTTTGGTCGCTGCCGCGCTCCTGTCCGCCGCGTGCGATGCGAACGTGAACGTCTCCGTGGAAGAGGTACCTACTCCGAGCGCGAGTAGAGACGCGACCCCATCCGAAGCGACCCCATCCGAGAGGGAGGCGACCGAGGCCCCCCTGAAGGTGTTCAACAACGCCTTCGACCGCAGTCACCGGCGGGTTGCCCGCGCTATCCGCGATCTCAAGACCGCCGGGATGTGGAAGAAGCTGATCTCGGAGAGGCTCTACGTGATCGAGATCCAGTCCCGCGAGGGAGTCGCCAGGGTGCCGGACGACAAGCACCTCGCCGATGCCACCCTCCAGGGCTATATCGACGACGAAGGCTCCGGGGGTCGCTGTTACATCCTCTTCTACCCGGTGGCGATCGAGCGGGACCTGGTTGCCCAGCAGGAGGGGTTCGAGCTCGGGTTCTGGGATGAGCCGCCGTCGCTCCGTCAGTTCTGGGCGGCGGTCCTCGGGCACGAGCTGGGTCACTGCCTCGATTGGGACGGGGGAGAGTCCGTCGCCGAGAAGTGGGAGGCCCGGACCCTCGAGGCCCTGCGGGCCGCCGGCATCCCCTGATACCTGAGGTGGACTAGGTCGCGCGCGCCCATGCGGGAGGTGACGTGCCCTTGGTGCCGGTCATCACTTCGAGGGCCCCGAGACCGTGTGCCGCGGTCAGCACAGACAGCGCGCTGCGCCTCGAGATCGCTCGGATGGCCTCCCGACCGCGTCCGGCCGCCGAAGCATCTCTTTCTTCCCGCCGGAGTTCATCGAAGAGGTCTGAGGCACCGAGCGTCTGGAGCACATCTCGTTGCGGGACCGGACCCTCGACGTACATCCCCGCCCGGGATAGTGCCGCGGCCACCACATCCCAGTTCGCATGAGCGGTGATGTCCTTGTCTCCCGGGGTCTCGAGAAAGGCGGCGTCGGCCCCCGGCTCCGAATAGCAAAGGAGCGTCCCGCCGGGCCGCTTCAGGAGGGCCAGCGTCGTGTCGCCGTAGTCGACGAGATGCACGGCCCCCCGGCCGATCGCTCTCGCCGCGCTCGCGACGAGGTTCCCCGAGGCGATGGGGATCTCGGCTCGGAAGCCCGGCGGAGGCGTGATACCGAACCGTCCGGCAAGCTCGAGGACCTCAGGGCGCGGGGGGCCGGTGACCTCGACGAGGGCTCCGCCTTTGGTCGCGACCCCGACCTCGACGGGATCACCGGAGGTACCTTCGATGAGCGCGACCGGGATGTTGTCGAGGATCTCGTTGGCGAACACGACACCGGCTTCCACCGGCTCGACCGCGTCGATGTCGTCGACCCAGCGGTACGGGTCCCCGCCCAATCGCTCGCGCTGGCGCGCCTCGAGGGCGGGTAATGGCTCGACCAGGATGTACTCGAGCGCAGCGCGGAAGGCTCCGCTCGCCGCAGCAACGACCGCCGCGGCGAAGCCTCCCTCACCCGGACCTATCTCGACGATCGCGAAGCGGTCGGGCCGGCCGCCCGCGACCCAGGTGTCCTCGAACGAGCTCGCCCACAGTCGCCCGAAGCCCGGATCGAGTTCGGGTGACGTCACGTAGTCACCGCGGCGACCGCTTCGCTCCGCCCCCCCCGCGTAGTAGCCGAGGTCCGGGTGGTAGAGGCACAGCTCCATGTAACGGTCGAAGG
>JBKJZQ010000072.1:0-3026 GCA_046715095.1 Actinomycetota bacterium
CCTATGGACCATCAAACCGGTGCAAGGCCTGTGGGTCGGAGAAGCCACTTTCAACAGACCGGGTGAATGGGAAGCGACTATCGACGTCCGGGGCGGCGGATACGACGCCAGCGTTCGAACCGCCTTCGAGGTGAAGAAGGAGGGAACGACACCGGAGATCGGGGAGAAGGCACCGGCGGTGGACACACCGACGATCTCGGACGTCTCCGCTCTGTCGGAGATAACGACCGACTCCGATCCCGACCGGAGGTTCTACGAGATGTCTATCGCGGATGCGCTCGAAGGCGGGAAGCCGGCGGTCATCGTTTTCGCCACGCCGAAGTTCTGCACGTCGCAGGTCTGTGGACCCACTTTGTCGATAGTCAAAGACGTTGCCAGGGAGTTCCGGCGCGTCGATTTCGTACACGTTGAGCCCTACGACCTCGACAAGGTCCCCGAGGAGCTCGAACCGGTCCCCGCCGTGCTGGCATGGGGGCTCCCGTCCGAGCCCTGGGTCTTCGTCACAGACAACAATGGTCGGGTGGCAGCCAAGTATGAGGGGAGCGTCGCCCCGAGCGAGCTGACCGCGCTGCTCCGTTCCCTCTAGGCATCGCCGATCGAGATCGCGACGAGTTTCCCGTCGCGAGTCTGGGCTTCAACCCGTACCGGCTCCGCTCCTGCACGATGCGAGTTGAGGTGAGCGAGCGGGAACTCGTAGGTCGCACTGGGGTCAACGAAGATCTCGAACTCCTGGTCTCCCTCCTTGACCGTGAAGCTCTCTACTTCACCGAACCCGCTGCCGGTATCGATGTTGATCACGACACCGACGATCTCCCGTGTACCCGGCGCTCTTTCCGAAGAGCCGCGCGCGCTGACGAGTGAGACCGTGGCGAGAAGCGTTGCAATTAGGACCCGCATCACTTCACAACGCTATTCCAGGATGGAGTCAAAGCTCGCGGGCATGCATTGACGTATCGGTAACTACCAATAGTATCGGCGTACACCGATATAAAAGGAGCTGCCTTGGGAACCAGACGAGCAGATGCGGAGTTGCTGTCTTTGGTCTTTCGCGGGCTCGCAGAGCCGACCCGTCTTGCCATCATGCTGGAGCTGGCCGAAGGCGAGCGGCGGGTGACCGACCTGGTGGAAAAGATTGGTATGAGCCAAGCCAATGTCTCTGGCCACTTGGCCTGCCTGCGTGATTGCGGACTGGTGGAGGGCGAGCCACGCGGGCGTCAGGTCTTCTACAGGATCGGTTCCGCCGAGGTCGTTGGTGTGATCCGGGCGGCCGAAAAGGTCCTTCGGCGTCACGGACACGACATCGATTCCTGCCCCACCTACGGTCGTAGGGAGGCGGGCTGATGGCGACCGCTCAAGCCACCGCTCGCCTTGTACGGCGAGCCCTGAGACTCGAGTATTTCACTATCACCTGGAACGTCATCGAGGGCATGGTTGCTATAGGAGCCGGCATCGCCGCGGGGTCGATCGCGCTTGTGGGGTTCGGATTCGATTCGTCGATCGAAGGATTCGCAGCATCCGTGGTGGTGTGGCAGCTCCGCGGCGCCCAGCATGAGGAACGCGAACAGCGGGCTCTGAGGCTCATCGCGGTGACCTTCTTCATCCTCGCCGGATACGTCGTTTTCGAGTCGGTGCGCGATCTCGTCACCAACTCCGAGCCGGAGACCTCGACCATCGGAATCGCGGTCGCCATCGTTTCGCTGATCGTGATGCCGACCCTCGGCTTCGCCAAGAAGCGCGTGGCTGAGCAGATGGGTAGCCAGGTTATGCGGGCCGATGCTGCCGAGACGTTCTTGTGTGCCTGGCTCTCGGTGATCCTCCTCGCCGGTCTCGTCCTCAACGCGACGGTCGGCTGGTGGTGGGCCGCCCCGCTGGCCGCCCTCGGCATCGCCGCGCTCGCGATCCGCGAGGGCAGAGAGGCGTGGAAGGGCGAAGACCACGACTAACCTTTGAAGAATGTCCCGGCGGAGCCGGGACACCTCCCCGGAGGAGCGCCGTGTGCTCCGAGGAGAGGCAAGAACAGAAGGTCTTGAAATCCTGTTGCAGATGTTACTTACTGTTACTGTTGTGCATCGCTGGAACGAATTAGGCGAATCCGGCGACGAGACCGTGAGAGCAACCGTGAGAGTAAGAGGGGAGCAGGGTGGCAACACGCACGCGGCGGAAGCCTTCGGCTTCGGGTGCCCGGCGCAGTTCGGCGCGCTCGACCTCGCGACGACCTCGCTCGACCGCGCGGCGTAAACCGCCCGCCCCCCCCCGGGCGAAGGCGCCGACCGCGGTTCAGACCGTGAGCCGGGCATCGGCGTCCGCCGCCCGTTGGGGGGTCGTCCACGTTCGCAATGCTCCGGCCGAGGTCTGGGGTCTCCTGATCGCCTTCGGCGGGGTCCTTTCCGGCCTCGGGATCTACGCCGATTCGGCCGGTCCCGCGGGGCGCGCGATCGAATGGATATCTCGTCTCCTCGTCGGAGGCCTGGCCTGGACCGTCCCGGCGCTCCTGGTCGCGGTCGGTGCCTCGGTCCTCATCCCACCGCTGCGCACGCACGCGGCGCGCATCGGGACCGGCTCGCTGCTGTGCGCGTTGTCCTTCGCGGGCATGACCCACATGTGGCAAGGCAACAAGCCCGTGACCGCTCCGCTCGAGAAGCTTCAGGACATCGCCGGCGTACTCGGCGCTCTCGTGGCTAAACCGCTCTCCGGTCTGATCGGTGGGTGGGCGATGTGGATCGTCCTCGTCGTGATGCTCGGCGTCGGCCTGATGGTTCTCAGCCGGACGTCGTTCGGAGCTCTGGTCGGGGCCGGCCGAGCCACCGGTCTCTGGGTGGTCGGGTTCGTCCGTGGCCTGGCCGACAGGACCGACGCATACGACGACGAGGCCGGCGAAGAGCTCGACGATTACGACGCCCCCGGGTACGAGGTCGAGGTTCCGTACGTTGATAACTCGGTTCCGACCCCCGAGCAGCTCTACGACTACGCGGACGAGGTCGGCGCGCCGGTTAGGACCGCGCCGAGCCCGGTCGTTCCGACCGGGG
>JBKJZQ010000073.1:0-5469 GCA_046715095.1 Actinomycetota bacterium
CCCTTGCCGAACTCGACCCCGTCGGCCTGGCGGTCGCCCGCGTGACGAACATCGACATGCCGTTCGGACGCACGGCGTCGTCGGCGGTCGCCGATGCCTCGACCCTGTACCTCGCGACGGGGGCCGAAGCGATCGCCGTGGACACCGGATCGTTGAGCCGGAAGGAGTTGTGGACCTTCGACGAGAAGATCAGGGGACTGCAGGTCACCGTCGACGGAAAACGTCTCTACCTCGGGCTCAGCGACTACGTGGCCCAACTCGACGTCGCGACCGGTGAGATCGAGACGATCGCTCCGTCGGGCATCGGCAGGATCCGTCGGTTCGGGCCCGCTCTGGAACAGGTGAATATCGGTCAGTTCGTCTGCGCGTGCTGAACAGAGAAGGAGACGACCCAAGCCGAAGGCGCTCGGCATCGGGTTGCTGACGCTCTAGCGGTAGACTGGAGCCTCTTCGCCCCTCCATAGGGGCACCTCCTTCTAGGAAGAGGCTTTGATATGCCTACGCGAGACGACCTTCGCAACGTTGCGATCGTCGCCCACGTTGATCACGGAAAGACGACGCTGGTCGATGCCATGTTGTGGCAGTCCGGCGTGTTCGGCGCGCACCAGGACGTCAACGAGCGGGTCATGGACTCGATGGACCTCGAGCGCGAGAAGGGGATCACGATCCTCGCCAAGAACACCGCGGTCCGCTTCGGTGACGTCAAGATCAACATCATCGATACCCCCGGCCACGCCGACTTCGGCGGAGAGGTCGAGCGCGGTCTCACGATGGTCGATGGGGTGCTGCTCCTCGTCGATGCCGCCGAGGGTCCGCTGCCGCAGACACGCTTCGTTCTCCGCAAGGCCCTCGAGGGCAAGCTCCCTGTCGTGCTCGTGATCAACAAGATCGACCGGCCCGACGCGCGCCCCAAAGGGGTCCTCGACGAGGTCTATGAGCTGTTCATGGATCTCGATGCGACCGAGGAACAGATCGAGTTCCCGATCATCTACACCAACGCTAGAGCCGGGAGGGCTTCGCTCGATCCGACCGATGAAGGTACCGATCTCAAGGTTCTCTTCGACATGCTTGTGGCGAGCATCCCCGCTCCGACGTATGAAGAAGGTCATCCCTTCCAAGCGCTGGTCACCAACCTCGACGCGTCCCCGTACGTCGGCCGGCTGGCGATGTGCAGGGTTCGTCACGGAACAATGAGGAAGGGCTCTACCGTGGCGTGGTGCCGGGTTGACGGTTCGATCGAGAACGTCAAGATCACCGAGCTGTACGTCACCGAGGCACTCGATCGGGTAGACGCAGAAGAGGTCCGAGCGGGAGAGATCATCGGCATCGCCGGCCTCGACGAGGTAACGATCGGCGAGACCCTGGCCGACCCCGAGGATCCGCGTCCGTTGCCGCCGATGACGATCGATGAGCCGAGCCTCTCCATGACGCTGGGGATCAACACGTCACCGTTGTCCGGCCAGGACGGCAACAAGATCACCGCACGTTTGGTGAAGAGCCGCCTCGACCAGGAACTCGTCGGTAACGTCGCGATCAGGGTGCTACCGACGGAACGACCCGACACGTGGGAGGTTCAGGGTCGGGGAGAGCTGCAGCTCGCTGTGCTCGTCGAGGTGATGAGGCGCGAGGGTTTCGAACTCACCGTCGGAAAGCCTCAGGTGCTGACGCGCGAGATCGACGGCAAACTCCACGAGCCCGTCGAGCGCGTGGCGATCGATGCTCCCGAGGACTACCTCGGAGTCATCACGCAACTCCTCGCTCTTCGCAAGGGCCGTCTCGAGGAGATGGTCAACCACGGAACCGGTTGGGTGCGCATGGAGTACATCGTTCCGGCGCGCGGGTTGATCGGTTTCCGTACGGAGTTCCTCACCGAGACCCGCGGGACCGGCCAGCTGCATCACATCTTCGAAGGCTACGAGCCGTGGCACGGTGAGATCAGAACTCGCCCGACGGGGAGCCTCGTCGCCGACAGGCGCGGACCGACCACCAACTTCGCGTTGCTCAATCTCCAGGAGCGCGGCTCGCTGTTCGTTGGTCCGGGGATCGAGGTCTACGAAGGGATGATCATCGGGGAGAACCCTCGCTCCGAAGACATGGACGTCAATCCGACGAAGGAGAAGAAACTCACGAACATGAGGTCGTCGACCAGCGACGAACTCGTTCGCCTTATCCCTCCGCGCGATCTCTCACTTGAGCAGGCGCTCGAGTTCATCCGCGAGGACGAGTGCTGCGAGGTGACCCCACATAACGTTCGGATCCGGAAGCTTCAACTCACCGCACAGCAGAGGGTACGGCTCGCCCGGAGGGCCGGGCGCCCCGCTTAAGCCGGGTCGGCTAGGCGACAGACCTGGTCGAGTCCCGTCTGTAGCGTTCATGCGGTCATGGGAAGCATCGAAGCCAATTCGCTCAGCTACGTCCTCCCCGGGGGCCGCGTCCTGTTCAAGGACGTCAATTTCAAGGTCGGGGATGGGCACCAAATCGCCCTCGTCGGGATCAACGGGATCGGTAAGTCAACGCTCTTCAGGCTCATCGCCGGCGACATCGAAGCCAAGTCGGGCCACGTCCGGGTCGACGGTCGTCTCGGCGTCATGCGGCAGTTCGCCGACAGGGATCCCAAGATGACCGTTCGCCGGTTCCTCCTCTCTTATATGACCGACGCGGTTCAGCGAGCCGCCGGCGAGCTGGCCGATGCCGAATGCGCGGTCGAGCAGAACGCATCTCCTGAAGCGAACCTTCGGTACGCGAACGCGCTCACCAGGTGGGGCGAGGTCGGAGGCTACGACGCAGAGGTTCTATGGGAGCAGTGCACCACTGCAGCCTTCGGCCGTTCGATCGAGGAGGTCGGTCACCGTCCGGTAGCAACGCTGTCCGGGGGAGAGCAGAAGCGTCTCGCGCTCGAAGCGTTGTTCCGCAGTGATGCCGACGTCTTGCTGCTCGACGAGCCCGACAACTTCCTCGACATCCCTGGAAAGCGCTGGCTCGAGGAAAAGATGAACGTATCGCTCCGGACGATCCTCTACGTCAGCCACGACCGCGCTCTCCTGGCCAATACCTCGTCGCGGGTCGTGACCCTCGAAGCCGGAGGCGCGTGGGTCCATCCCGAGTCTTACCTGACCTACGAAGCGGCTCGCCGCGCGCGGCTCGGACGTATCGAAGATGAACGAAAGCAGTTTAGGAACGAGAGGGAGCGTCTCAATACGATCCTCAAGGAGTACAAGAGGAAATCCGCCTACAACGTCAAGTTCGCAACGAAGGCCAACTCGATGGCGAAGCGGATCGAACGCTTCGAGCGCGATAGCGCACCGAGGGAGCGGGCGAAGGAACAGAAGATCAAGATGGATCTGGGTGGTGGACGGACCGGCAAGATCGTCTTCAAGGCGAAGGATTTCTCGATCCCCGGACTGATCGACGGACTGACCGCTGAGGTTCACTATGGCGAGCGGATCGGGGTGGTCGGGCCGAACGGCGCCGGCAAGTCGCACCTCTTGAGGCTCCTCGGCGGAGAGGACATCGCTCACTCGGGGGAGTGGAAGCTGGGGGCCAGGGTCGATCCGGGTCTCTTCTCGCAGACGAACGACCGCAGCGATCTCGAGTCCACCCCCCTCGTCGACATCATCCGCAGCGAGGGCCTCGATCTATCGCGCGCCATGTCCGGGCTAAAGCGCTACGAGCTTCATCCGGAGGCGCAGAACCGCTTCGAATCGCTCTCGGGTGGCCAGCAGGCGCGCTTCCAGTTGCTGATGATGGAGCTCAGGTCGCCGACCATGCTCCTCCTCGACGAGCCGACCGACAACCTCGACATCGACTCCGCCGAGGCGCTCGAGCGCGGGCTCGATGCCTACCCGGGTGCGGTGATCGCGGTGACCCACGATCGCTGGTTCATGCGCTTGATGGACCGGTTCCTCGTATTCCACCCCGACGGGTCGGTCACGGAGGAGATTGAGTCGCCCTACGGCGTCATGGTGGACGGATAGGACCTTCGACACAGATACCCGCCAGAAGCGCGTCCTAGGATGGGGTGATGAAACTGCGGGGCGTCCGGATCCTAGTGGTGGTAGCGGTCTTCGTCCTCACCGGATGCGATCCAGACGACGAGCCCCAAGCCGCGCCTACTCAGACGCCGATCGAGAGCCCATCGGTGTCGTCTTCCCCGTCACCGACCTCGAGCCAGAGTCCGGAGGTCGTCACCGGCTCGGACTGCGACAACGAGGCTGCGGCCGTCGCCAACGGAGAAACGATCAGCGCCTCCTCCTTCTCCGGGACCGGAGCAGAGGTAGAGGAGGTAGAGACCGCGGTCGTGATCGATCCTGAGGCCCCTCTCGGGTGCCAGGCGTTCCTCGTGGCCACGACCGGGGGCGTCACGTCGTCGAACGTGATCGCCGGCGACGTCCAGTTGGACCTGAACCCCCCGCAGATCAGGACCCTCGTCAACGTGGATGGTGTTGATGGACCCGAGGCGTTCGTGACCGTCCAGGCGGGCGCGTCCACTCAGTTCGGCGCACTCTTCCTGCTCGGGCCTCCCGGCGTGCGACCGGTGACCTTCGGCGACCCGGAGCGAGGCAACGGGGACCTTCTGGCCTTCGGCGGCAGCGTGACTCACCTCGACGGGGCCGGTTGCGTGCCCGGAGAGGACGGCACGGTGGTGATCTCCAGTGCGGGTTCTCAGGCGAAGCGGTACCGGCTCGAACGCCGCTTCTACCGGTTCGAAGACGACCTCCTGGTCGAGGTCCGTTTGGAGAGATCGAAGGAGAGCTTCAACGGGTTGAGCAGCTACCCGGAGTTCGCGACCGAGCCGTTCGCGAACTGCCCGCCCTAGGGGCTACTGCCTTTAGGGTTGGGGCATGGAGAGCGCCTACGACTTCCAGGAGATAGAGAACCGCCTGTCGGTGAAGTGGGTGGAGGACGGCGATTACGTCGCGTCCGAGATCCCGAAGGATCCCTCGCTCAAGCGCTATGCGTTAACGATGTTCCCGTATCCGTCCGGGGATATGCACATGGGCCACGTCGAGGTCTTCTCGATCCACGACTCGTACGCTCGCTACTCGCGGATGAAGGGGTTCGAGGTCCTGAACCCGCTGGGATTCGATGCCTTCGGGCTCCCCGCGGAGAATGCGGCGATCAAGCGGGGCATCCACCCGCGGGAGTGGACCTACTCGAACATCGACAAGCTCCGCTCGAGCGCCGAGAGACTCGGCTGCTCGTTCGACTGGACCCGTACGTTCCGAACGTGCGATCCGGAGTTCTACCGCTGGAACCAGTGGATCTTCCTGCGCCTGTTCGAGCGCGGACTTGCCTATAAGAAGGAGGCGGCCGCCAACTGGTGTCCCAACGACAAGACCGTGCTCGCCAACGAACAGGTGATTGCCGGGCGCTGCGAACGGTGTGACACCCTTGTGGTCAAGCGGTACATGACCCAGTGGTTCTTCAAGGTCACTGACTACGCCGACCGGCTCCTCGACGACATGGAGC
>JBKJZQ010000074.1:0-5183 GCA_046715095.1 Actinomycetota bacterium
AAGCTGAAGAACGAGACGTATCCAGACTTGGTTACCTTGCGCACCTTGCCTCCTTCCGAGCGAGCCTAAGCCGTCCGGGGTAGAAGGTAGAAAGGACACCTACACGACCGACCAGGTAGGTCGCCGACCAAGGAGGACACCGTGGCGCAGCTTCCCGATGGGATGAAGATCACATGGCTCGGACACTCGACGTTCATCGTTCAGGGACCGGACGGCAAGAGGTACCTGATCGAAGCGTTCGTCGACTCGAACCCATCCTGCCCCGACGACCTCAAGGACGTCGGCGAGATCGCCGCGATCCTCTTGACCCACGGTCACATCGACCACATCGCCGACATCCAGAAGATCGCCTCAGCGACGGGTGCTCCCGTGGTCTGCATCCCCGAGATCGCCAACTGGCTGGGGAGCAAGGGGGTCGACAACACGATCGACATGAACAAAGGCGGTACCGCCGAGGTCGCGGGGATCAAAGTGCACATGACCCAGGCGATCCACTCGGGCGGGATCCAGGATGGAGACCAGATGCTCTACGGCGGCGAACCGTCAGGGTACGTGCTTGAGTTCGCGAACGGCTTCAAGCTCTATCACGCAGGCGACACGTGCGTCTTCGGCGACATGGCTCTCATCGCGAAGCTGCTGGCCCCCAACTGGGCGATGCTCCCCATCGGCGACCATTACACGATGGGCCCGCGTTCGGCCGCGGAGGCGGTGCGGCTACTCGGCGTCAAGACCGTCGTCCCGATGCACTACGGAACCTTCCCGGTCCTGACGGGGACCCCGAAGGCACTGGCCGAGGCCGCGTCCGATATCCCGGGCCTCGAGGTTATCGACATCGAGCCCGGCGATTCGATCGGGTAACTAACCGCTGGCCACTTTCAGAGACCGCGCGGTCGTGCGCGACGCGAGGTGCAAGAGCGCGACCGTCCTCTTACCGCGCTCTTCAGCGTCAACCTTGCCTCCCCAGGACTCGATCAGCCTGCGGGCGAGGTAGAGGATCCGCATCCGCCCCTCACCTCGCTGGATACCGGCGTCCACCTCGGATAGAGGGACCGAACCGCAGTCGAGATGAAGCTCTATCCCGCGCGCCCTCTGATGGAAGCGAACCTCCGGGGGACCGTCACAGACGTCTGCCGACACGTCGATCAGTCGAACGAGCAGACCGGTAAGCGCTCCTGGGTCGGCCAGGACGGCGGGGGCATCGTCGGACACATCGGAGGCGAGCTCGTCGAGCAAGGCGCGGTGCTCCGATCCGTCCGCGGCGCTCGCCAGCAACTCACCGAGCCACACGGGCCCGGCCGCTTCGCTGCCTCGACCGGCTTCGATCGACTTGAGCAACTGAAAATCGCGCATGGTATGGGCGGCCTTCTTGGATTCCTCCCTCAGCAGCGAGATAAACGCCTCGCGCTCCGGGTGATCGGGGCGCGACTCGACGATCTCGGCAAAGCTCCATACCCCTGACAACAGCCCGGCGAGCTCGTGCACGATCGTGGCCTCAGCGCTCATCTCGTCCCTCCTCCCCCCGTTCGTCCTCCGCCAGCAGGTCGGTGGCCCCGATGGCCGCCCCCCAATTGTTATCGGGGTCTTCGAGGGCAATCCTGAGCGTCCATCCTTCTTCTGGAGCCCCTTCGTCCCACAGGAACCACCTCAGGCGACCCAGCTCGACCCCGAGCCGAGCCGGATCCGGGGGCCACGGCAGATCGCAGACGAGGGCCCCGAGGTACCAGGCCATCGAGCGGCCGAGCGCGGCGCCCCGGCGCCGTCCGTGAGCTCCCCCGCTGGCCGCGGCCCAGGCGATGCGGTTGATCGCGGTCGCGGCGTCGATCTCGGCAACCCTCGCCTCGAGGGTGGTCAGGGAACCGACGGCTTGAAGCGCTCCTCCCTCCACCGCCACCGCCCGTGCGGCCCCGTTCGACTCCGCGGTCCACGGGTGGACGAGGTCGAGCAACGCCTGGGTCATCTCGGGCTCGTCGAGCTCCGGACCCGGGGACACGGTCACGTTCTTCAGCGAGACCTCGGATCCCCATGGTTCCTGCACCTCGACGTGATCGGAGCGGTAGAGGGCCAGCGCATAGGCCGGCTCCCAGTCGACCAGGGCGCCCGGCAGCTCGAGGATCTCGAGATGGGCGCGCTCGTCTTCGGTCACGACCTCACCCCTCAGCACCCGTTCCTGAGCCACGTAGCAGGCGAGCTGGGGTTCCTCGATATGAGCAGCGAGCTCGGCCCAGGTATGGGTCGATGCCGCCACCTCGGTCAGCGGTCCGTGCGCGAACCGCCCGACGTCGGGATGGAGCACTCCCGCCGCGTAGTCTCCCGGTGCCTCGAGCGCGATCCGGTAGTCGATGTGCGCGGCGATCGGCCACAGCTGTTTGCCGCGCTCGAGGGCGTGCTCGCAAGTCTCGGCGAGGTCCACGAGATCTTCCCAAGCGCGCGCCGCGCAGAGACCGTCGACCGCGCGCACGAGACCGTTCAGATCCCCCGCCTCGATCAGGTCCCTGAGGTGCTCGTTCATCGTTCGAGTCCCAGGGCAGATTCGAGGTACGGATATATCGCGTCGGCCCAGCGCGCGTAACCGATCGCGCTCGGATGGAAGAGGTCGGCGGAATTGTGGGCCTCGGGATCTGCGACGAAGTACCGGTGGGTCTCCTCGGCCAGCGGGACGACCGGCACGTCCGCACGCTCCGCGACCTCCGCGATCGCGTCCGTCACGGATCGACCTCGCCACCCCGCCAACGACCGAAGCGGTTCGTAGAACGCCGCGGCTCGCATATCGGGCACGCCTGCTACGACGACCGTCGCCCCGGTTGCTTTCAATCGTTCGATCGCCTCTGTCATCTCGGCACGGATGTCCGAGAGCGAGGTCAGGTGCGTCACGTCGTTCGCGCCGATAGCGACGAGGACGAGATCGGGCTCCATGTCGACGGCAGGCTGAACCTGCTCGTCGACGAGATCGGACACCCTGGCCCCCGAGATCCCCAGCGACGTCATCTCGACTCGGTAACCGTCGGCCGCGAGGCGCTGCGCCAGAAGCGTCGGGAAGGCGTGTTCGGCATCACCGGCCCCTACGCCCGCCGCGGTGGAATCGCCGAGGACCACGAAACGAAGGGGGGTCGCGTCCGTGTTGCCGAACGAGCCTTCGATCACCAGCGCCGGTTCCGTCGGAAGGTACTCGCGCCGGAGCGCCAGGATGATCTCGCCCCCAATCATCACGCTCAGAGATGCGAGCGCGACCAGCAGCGCGAGGAGGGACCGCTTGAGCACGAAAGACCTAGGCCAGGCGCTCTGCGATGTGCTTCGCGGCCCGGTTCGCGATCCCGTAGATCGTGAGCATGGGGTTGACCCCGGACGCGGTGGGGAACGCCGAACCGTCGGTCACGAAGAGACCCGCCACCTCGTGGCTCTCGTTGTGCGGGCCGATCGCCGAATCCGAGGGGTCGGTCCCCATCCGGCACGAACCCATCTGGTGGAACGACGCCAGCGTCGCCCGGCCCCCGCCGTAGCCCCTGGCCCTCGTCGCGGCCGCCCATGCCTCGTGCGCTCCCGGAGCACCCGGCCGGTAGCTGATCGGGGCCCCGTGAGGGGACAGGACCTCGACCGCTCCCGCGGCCTCCATAACGCGTCCCGCGCGGACGACGCCCTCGGCGATCCGCCGGTCGTCGTCGGGGCTCAGCTTGTACGCGATCCGAGGACTTCCGTCTTTGGCGATCGTGACCCGTCCGTTGGTCGCGTCCCGCGGGAGAACCGCGCAGAACGAGTAGTTCTTGTACCGCTCCATCCGCTCCCGGTGAGCCGCAGCGCCTTCCCACGCGATGAAGGTCGCCCCGGCTCCGGGATGGACGGGGATGGTTTCGAAGATCGGGCCGTAGCCGCCGTCCCAGTGCCGGAACTCGCTCGAGTAGCGGGCCTGGAGCGTGCCCTCCCACATCCTGACGTCGTCGTCGAAGATGCCGAAAGTCGCGGTCCCGGGATGCAGGTGGAGGTTATGTCCGACCCGGCCGCCGAGTCCCGACCTGAGTAGCAACGCCGGGGTTTCGATCGAACCGGCGGCCGCGACGACGACCTTGGCGGTTACCGTGACGCGGTGGGAGCCGATGACCGCATCCACACCGGTCGCCTTCCTGTCGGCGATACGCACGGTGCGCACATCGGCTCCCGTGACGATCCGCGCGCCTCCGGCTTGTGCGTCCTCGAGGTAGGTGCGCATCGTCGACTGTTTGGCACCGGGGCGACAACCGAAGCCGCAGTAGCCACACTGCTCGTCCTGGGTGCAACCTTTGACCGCGCGCGGAAGCAGGTCGACGTGCCAGCCGAGCTTCTTCAGCCCGTCCTCCAACAGCTCGTCGCGCCTACCCGCTGCAGACGAGTCCAGGTTGACGTTCAAGCGTGCGCTGACCTCATCGAGAGATGCCTCGAACTCACCGGACGAGAACGCGTCGATCCCGGTGATCCGGGTCCATTCGTCGAGGACGAAGTCCGGTGTCTTGAACGATGTCGTGAAGTTGACGACCGTCCCGCCGCCCAGCGTCGCTCCGGCGATGATGCGGACGTTCCCGTCCGTATTCATGAGCGTCATCCCGTACAGGTACATGTCGCGCGACGCCTCGGCTTCGAGATGATTGAAGTCGCTCTCACTCCGGTAGCCGCCCTTCTCGAGAACGACGACATCGAGACCCTGACCGGCGAGAACACCAGCGACGCATCCCCCACCCGCGCCCGAACCCACGATCACGACGTCGCAGTGCAACACCTCGTCATGATCGATGCTCAAGGGTGACAGCCTCTTGGGCTCCTTCGGGGGGTCGCCCATCGGTCCCTGGTATCCGATCCGGTTCCATTCGGGGCCCGGCCGGCCATAGAGGGACGAGAGCGCCAGGGACAGAACCCCGGCCGCGAGTTGACGCTGCAGCCCGATGCGGCTCGACCGCCACCTGTTCAGGAGGGCTTCGGCTTGTGCCTGCGACAACCACGAGACCGGAACGGGCTTGCCGGTGAGCAGCAGCGCGCCGGAACGCGTGTTCATGGCGCGAAATGACGCGAGCAGTTGCTTGCGATCCGACTCCGATGAGAGCTGGGCGATCCCATCGAGCATCCGGTCCGGAACCTCGGGGACGCAGCCGTCGCCGAGGGCACCCCTAGCCAGAGCTGCGAGGACCGGACCGACGCGCGGGGTTTCCCTGGCTCTATCC
>JBKJZQ010000075.1:0-4126 GCA_046715095.1 Actinomycetota bacterium
CACTGTCGGGGTCCATGGTCCCGGCACGCGCCTGACGGTGTCCCCGACCCGAACGACCGGAGTCATGTTGCCGCCGGCCAGTGGTTCGCCCTCCTCATCCATCACGCAATTGTGCCGGAGGAATCGCCCGCAGAACTACAAAGCCTGGGCGAAGTCGCATTCCTCAGGGGCTTTGTCGGTTCTCCATCTCACGAAGCCCACCGCGTGCCGGAACCGGGCGCCCATCATCCGGTCGTAGGCGACCTCACAGACGAGGACCGGCCGGAGCGGGACCCACGCCGGATCCTTGCCACCGCTCCACCGGCTCTGCCCCCCAGGCGTGCGCCCGTCACCGAAACCTCCGTCGCCCTCGATGTCCTTGAGGCGCTCGAGCAGCGCGGTCCTCTCGGCGGCCTTGAATCCCGAGGTGTGACCGACGTACTGGAGGACACCGCCGGTGTCGTAGAGGCCGAGCAACAGGGAACCGACCCCGGTGCCGTCCTTCGACAGCCGGTATCCGCCAACCACGCAGTCGCAGGTGCGCTTGCGCTTCACCTTCACGAGCGAGCGCTTGTTGGGGTGGTACGTGTCGTCAAGGCGCTTGGCAACGATCCCGTCGAGGCCCTTGTCCTCGTATGCGGTCAACCATTCGCGTGCCTCGGCCGGATCACTCGTCCTCGGGGTCGTCGCCAGCAACGGCGATCCGGTCGCGACGTTCCTCAGAACCTCATCGATGCCCAGCGGCGGACCGAACTGGTCTCCGAGCACCGCGAGCCTCTCGGAGAGGGGTCGCTCCATGAGGTCGCCCTCCAGTTCCAGGACGTCGAAGAGCAACACGCTCGCGGGTATCTGCTCGGACAGCATCCGGACGCGCGACTCCGCCGGGTGGATCCGCATCTGCAACGACTCGAACTCGAGACCTTCGGGCGTAGCTACGACGATCTCGCCGTCGAGCACGTAGTCGGGGGCCGGTTCATCCGAGAGCAACGCCACGAGCTCGGGGAAGTACCGGTTCATCGCCCGACCGTCCCGGCTCACGATGTCGAGAGCGCCTCCCTTGCGGTGGATCAACGTCCGGAAACCGTCCCACTTCGGCTCGTAGATCCACCCAGCACCCTCGGGGACGTCATCCTGGAGCTTCGCCAGCATCGGCTTGGTCGTCAGCGGGATGCTCACGGGCTCCTCAACTACCCCTCGAGGAGCTCGAGGGCCTTGAGCGCGAGCCAGACCTCAAGACGATCTTCGGCCCGCGATAGATCGCGCCCAAGGAGCTCCTCCGCCTGCCGGACGCGGTAGCGGAGTGTGTGGCGATGGACCCCCAGAGCCGCGGCGCCCGGCTCCCACCGGCCCCCGGCCGCGATAAACGCGCTCACGGAGGCGACCAGCTCGGAGTCCTTGTCCTGATCGCGGTCCATGAGCGACCCCAGAACCGACCGGACGTAGCCTTCGAGGACGGCGGTAGGGCGCGCTCCCAGGAGGAACCCGTAGGACCCCAGATCGCGCGGGGTGACGATCCGGCGCGACTCGGGCGCGGCGCGGAGCGCAAAGACGGCGGTGAGATAAGAGTGGCGCGCCGCCGACGTCGCCACGGGCTCGCCTACCGCGACCCGGAGCGCGTCCGGCCCCACGCCGTCCTCTCCGGCGGCCGCGATCACCTCCTGGAGCGCCCCCGAGGCGAGAGCGTCGCGGTCTCCGGCCACCACCAGCGCCGCGATCCGTCCCCCGATCGCGAGCGTCCGTACGTGGGGGAACCGAAGCCCGAGAGCCGCATCGACCGTCCACACGAGATCCTCGAGGAGCCCCGCGTCGGTCTCGGTGGGGATCTCGACGACTACCGCGGTCACCGGGCGACCCGGCGAGAAGCCAACGAGTTCGAGCCGTCGCTCGAGCTCGTCTCCCTCCGTCCTCCCCTCGAACGCATCCGCGAGGATGTCCCCCGCGACGCGGCGTTCCGCCTCTATCACCGCGCGGCGAGAGACCAGCAAGAGTCCCAGGACCGTCACCGCGTGACGCACCACGATCCGGTCCCGCCCCTCGAGCCGGCGTTCCTTCCCGAACACCAGGACGCCTTCATGCCGTTTCCCGGCGACGACCGCGAGCCCGACCCGCGCGCCCCGGGGCCCCATGTCCGCGCTCGTGGTTGGACCGCGGCGCTCGACCAGTCCCCGTGGGAGCCCGTCCCAGATCTCTCGGGGATCAAGAGGGTCGGTTGCGTGATGGGCCGAGCGCGCGATCAGGTGACCCCTGATGTCGAACAGGAGCGCCCAGCCTCCGGCCAGCGAGACGACCTCGTCGAGCACGTCCGCCGGACCGGAGCCACCGCTGACGAGGGCGGCCAGCCGTTCGTGAACCTCGACCGACATCTGGGCGTCCCTGACGCGCTCCTCGCTGAGCCCCGACGAGATGGCCTCCGAGATGGCGATGAAGGGAACCGGATAGGGGACCTCGAGGATCGGGAACCCGGCCTTGTCCGCCGCTCGGACGATCGCCCTGGGAACCTCGTCGAAGCCGAACCCGACCCCGAAGCCAAGCCCGGCAAGATCCGCGGCGACCAACCTCTGGAGATAGGAGCGCTGGAGGGCGGGCGACCCCTTGAGAGCCATCCCGGTGGTGAGGAGCAGCTCGCCGCCGTTCAGCCACGGGGTCGGATCCTCCAACTCGGAGGTATGCACCCACCTGACTGCCCGGTCGACTCCGGCCGCACCCGCGACCAGCTTGAGGCTGAGGCCGGGGAGCCCGAGCAGGTCACCAACCGTGAGTGGCATGGTCCAGAGTGTACAAACCAGTTTTAGCGTGTGGGACGGAAAGACAGTAAGTGAGCCGGCGAAGCCCCCTGTAGCGTGCCAGGCAGGAGCGACATCGCTCTAGTAGTGGGGGGACGCGATGACCGCAGAGCGACAGATACCCGGAGCGAATTCCACCGAGCTGCTCAAGCGGCGCGAGGCGGCGGTCCCCCGCGCCGTGTTCAACACGGTTCCGATCTTCGTCGACGGCGGCTCCGGCGCCGAGGTAATCGACGTCGACGGGAATCGCTACATCGACCTTGCCGGCGGACTAGGGGTTCTCAATATCGGGCGCGCCAACAAGCGCGTTCTCGACGCGGTTCACGCACAGGTCGATCGTTACATCCATGAGTGCTTCCACGTCTCCATGTACGAGGAATACGTCGAGCTGGCCGAGGCGCTCAACCAGATCACTCCCGGGAACCACGACAAGAAGACGATGCTCGCCAACTCGGGGGCGGAGGCGGTCGAGAACGCGGTAAAGATCGCGCGGTACGCCACGGGGCGAGACGCGGTCGTCGGGTTCACCAACGCCTTCCATGGAAGGACCCTGTTGGGGATGACCCTCACCGCGAAGGAGATGCCCTACAAGCATGGCTTCGGTCCGTTCGCTCCGGAGACCTACCGGGTGCCGTTCGCGTATTGCTACCGCTGTCCGTTCGGGCTCGAATACCCCACCTGCGGCGTCGCCTGCGCCGAGCACACTGCCGACGTGATCGATTCCCAGATCGGCAAGGACAACGTCGCGTGCATGGTCATCGAGCCCGTTCAGGGCGAGGGCGGATTCGTGGTCGCCCCCGACGACTATCTCCCGGCTCTGAAGGAGATCTGCGAGGAGCGCGACATCGTATTCATCGACGACGAGATCCAGTCGGGCATGGGACGGACCGGGACGATGTTCGCCGCCGAGCATTACGACGTCACCCCGGACATCGTCACGACCGCGAAGTCCCTCGGGGCCGGGTTCCCCATCTCCGGTGTCACCGGCCGCGCGGAGCTGATGGAGGCCCCGCATGTGGGCGGTCTCGGCGGAACCTACGGCGGCAATCCGGTTGCATGTGCCGCCGCGCTCGCGGTCATCGGCGAGCTCACCGAGACCGACCTCCTCGAGCGCGCCAGGGCGCAGGGACGCGCCATCCGGGACCGTCTCGACCCTCTGGTCGACGAGCTCGAGATCGTCGGCGAGGTCCGCGGGCTCGGGCCGATGGTGGGCATCGAACTGGTGACGGACAAGATGACTAAGGAACCGCACAAGATCGCCACCGGCGCGGTCGCCAAGCGCTGCCACGAGAGGGGCGTCCTGATCCTGAAGGCAGGCACCTACGACAACGTGATCCGGCTCCTTGCCCCACTCGGTATCCCGG
>JBKJZQ010000076.1:0-4061 GCA_046715095.1 Actinomycetota bacterium
AACACCTCGGGCGATCCTCTCCGCCGCGCGCCAGCGCTCGATCCAATCTCCCGGAGGGCGGGACCCGACCCCTCCCGCAACGGAACGCAGCAGCAACCCGGCATCCGTGATGATCGCCGCGCTCGAGGTTCGATCGGGATCGACCTGGAAGGGCGCAGGGTCGATCACGATCTGCTCGACGTTCTCGGACAGATATAGAGCCAGCGCCTTCGACGTCCCGGTGCGACCGACCTTGATGACGAGGTCGGGTTCCTCGGCCGCGAAGTTCTCAGACCGGAGCAGCGCGTCGTAGGTCGAGATCGCGTTCGGTCCGGTGCGCGCGCCCGAGTGGGCCTCGGCTACCAGCGGCCACCCGGCCGCCTCTGCCAGCATGATCGCGGCGGGGGGATCGGCCGTTCCTCCGCCGCAGACGATGAGTCCTCGTTCGGCGCGCTCCATCTGAGTGGAGAGACGCTCCACGAGAACGGGCGAGGGGAGAGCGGCCGCCGCGGATGCGGTCCACGGAGCTCCGTTTGCACGACCGGAGAGATCGAAGGGAAACCCCTCGCCACTTTCGTCGGGTACCAGCGGTTCCCGGAACGCGAGGTTGAGATGCACCGGTCCAGGTAGAGGATAAGTGGCTTCGGTCAGCGCGCGGCACGCGACCGAGCGCCAGTAACGGGGAGCGTCTGGGATTGGCTCCGCGACCCCCATCTCGTGGAACCAGCGCACGAGGTCGCCGTAGAGCTTGATCTGGTCGGTTGTCTGGTTCGATCCCGTGGCCCTTAGCTCAGGAGGCCGGTCCGCGGAGAGGACCAGAAGGGGCACCCTTCCCTGCGAGGCTTCGACGACCGCCGGATAGAAGTTGGCCGGCGCGCTCCCCGAGGTGGACACGACCGGGACGGGGAGCCGGTCCGCCCGCGCGATGCCGAGCGCGAGGAACGCCGCAGAACGTTCGTCGTGAACGACGTGGAGCTCGATGCGTTCGTCTTCCTCGAGCGCCATCGCGAGCGCGGCAGAGCGCGCCCCGGGGGCGAGGCATGCGTGCCTCACGCCGCCCCGAGCCAGTTCGTCGACCAGAACGAGAGCGAGCGCGTGGGACGGATTGGTCGCCCTCATCCGGAGCCCATCCCGTTCTCGATAGCGTTCTCGAGACGGAGTATCAGATTATCGGCGTCGCCGGGATCGTCGATGCGATCGATCTCCGGTAGCGGGCGCCGCAGCTCGATGATGCCGTCGACCGGGACGAGGGGCTCCGCGACCACATCGCGTTCGAGCAGCGCGACCGTACCGAGGCCGCACGCGTAGGGGAGCTCGGGCAGGCACGCGGCCAGGTGCAAGCCCATCGCGATCCCGACCGAGGTCTCGAGAGCGGAAGACACCACCGCGGGGAGCCCGAGGCGCTCCGCGACCTCGAGTGCAGGGCCAACGCCACCCAGCGGCTGAACCTTCAGGATCGCGATATCGGCTGCTTCCCTGCGGACCACCTCCATCGGGTCGTCGGCGAGACGGATCGATTCGTCCGCGGCGATGGCTACGTCCACCGCCCTGCGGACGGCAGCGAGGTCTTCGACCGTCTCGCACGGCTGCTCGACGTACTCGAGATCGAAGCGCGCGAAACGCTTGATCGAGTCGATCGCGGTGTCGAGATCCCAGGCCCCGTTCACATCGATGCGGAGTTTCCCTGCTGGACCGAGCGCGTCCCTGACCGCCTCGAGGCGCGCCTCATCGTCGCCTTCGGCGACCTTCACCTTCGCCGTGGTGCAGCCCGAGGAGACCACGAGAGCGTGAGCCTCCTCCGCGCCGACCGCAGGGACGGTGACATTGACCGGGATACCGGAACGCAGCGGCGCAGGCCACGGCACGGTGGCCGCTTCGAGCGCCGCGAGCCACCAGCGATGGGCAATCTCGTCCGGGTACTCGGGGAAGGGTGAGAACTCGCCCCAGCCGGCGGGGCCTTCGAGAAGCACCCCCGAACGTTCCGTGACGCGGCGGAACCTCATGTTCAGGGCGACGCGGAACGGCACGATCACGAGATCCATAGGCCCACCGCGAGGAGACATCCGAAGATCAACTCGGTGCGCGCGGTGCCGATCAGTACCGGGATCAGTCCCCGGCCCTCATCGTTCACGCGCTGCAGAAGAGGGATGGCGAAAGGAACGGAGAGGAAGGGGAGCATCGCCCACGCCGATCTCGCCGCTCCCGCGATGACCGGAACGAACGGGAATGCCCCCAATAACAGAACCCGATACAGCGAGCGCGCCTTGGCATGTCCGAGTCGTGATGGAAGGGTGGATTTCCCTGCGGCACGGTCGGTATCGATGTCGCGGATGTTGTTGGCGACGAGGATCGCGGTCGCGAGTAGCCCCATGGGGATCGCCGCGAGCACCGCCACCCGCCCGACGGTTTCGTCCTGGACATAGGCCGAGCCGATCGTTGCGACGAGCCCGAAGAAGATGAACACGAACGCTTCACCGAGTCCCGCCGACGCGTACGGCTTCGGACCCCCGCTGTAGCCGAGCGTCGCGAGGAACGCGAGCGCACCCACCGCCAGGAGCCAGGGGGTCGTGGCGGCTGCGAGAAGCGCTCCGGCCGCCGCCGCGATCGACAGGCTCAGCGCGATCGCGACCTTCATCTCCCCCGGGCTCACGAGGCCCGAGGCGACCGCGCGCCGGGGTCCGACCCGGTGTTCCGTATCGACGCCTTTGACCCCATCGAAGTAGTCGTTCGCATAGTTCACCCCGATCTGGATCGAGAGCCCAACTGTCAGTGCCGTGACGAAACGCCATGCGATGAGATCCTCGGCTGCCGCGGTCCCAACGAGAACCGGCGCGATCGCGGCAGGTAGCGTCCGGGGACGCGCCGCCTCGATGAACGCGTTCATCAGGGACGCTTCGGGAACTTGCTGAAGTCGGGTTTGCGCTTCTCGACGTAGGCGTTACGGCCTTCCTGTGCTTCCTCGGTCATGTAGTAGAGCAGCGTCGCGTCTCCGGCGAGCTGCTGGATGCCGGCCAGACCATCGGTGTCGGCGTTGAACGCGGCCTTGAGCATGCGCAGCGCCAGAGGGCTCTTCTCGAGGATCTTCCGGCACCACGCGACGGTCTCTTCTTCGAGCCTCGCCAGGGGCACGACCTTGTTGACGAGGCCCATGTCGAGCGCTTCTTGGGCGTCGTACTGATCGCAGAGATACCAGATCTCGCGTGCCTTCTTCTGGCCGATCGTGCGAGCGAGCAGGCCCGCGCCGTAACCTCCGTCGAACGACCCGACTTTGGGACCTGTCTGACCGAAGCGTGCGTTGTCCGCAGCGATCGTCAGATCGCTGACGAGGTGGAGGATGTGTCCGCCCCCGATCGCGTAGCCGGCGACCATGGCGATGATCGGCTTCGGGAGCCTCCGCATCTGTATCTGTAGGTCGAGGACGTTCAGCCGCCCGATCCCGTCGTCACCGACGTAGCCGTCGTCGCCGCGGATGCGCTGGTCCCCACCCGAACAGAACGCCAGATCGCCCGCTCCCGTGAAGATGATGACCCCGACCGACGGATCGTCGCGGGCTACGTTGAAAGCGTCGGCCAGCTCGAAGAGGGTCTTCGGTCGGAAGGCGTTGCGCACCTCGGGGCGTCTGATCGTGATCTTCGCGATGCCACCTGCGGTGTCGTAGAAGATGTCTTCGTAGGTGCCCGATCTGTTCCAGTCCAATCTGTTCTGGTCCATGGGTGGCTCCTCAGCTCAAGATAAGAGTTCTTACTCCGATAGTGATCGCTCGTACGGTCAGGCTATCGCGCTTCAGTCGTGGCGGCTTGAGGGCGGAGGGGAGGGACGGAAGTAGAGGTCGAGAGCCATCCACAGGGTCTTCGAGGACGGGTAGAAGACGAGCGGGAGGAGACCCATCGTCACCAGCGCGACGACCAGGAGGGGGACCCATGGGATCTCCGGGACCGTCAGGAGGATCGTCCCGACGAAGAGAACGAAGAACGCCGCCATCGCCACAAAGATGTTGATGATGAGAGCCCCGACCCAATAGCCCTCCTCGCGCACGAAGACGTAGGCGCAGTTCGGACAGGCGTCGGTCAGCTCCCCCCAGC
>JBKJZQ010000077.1:0-1700 GCA_046715095.1 Actinomycetota bacterium
GGCCGAAGGTGACAGCGCGGCCCCCGAGCAGGAGATCGGGGTCCAGCCCTATGTCGATTTCACCAGGCTCGATTTCGTCTACGTGCTCCTGGCCAGTGGTCCGAACCCCGAGGACGGAGGTGGCAAGTGATAGATGCCGCCAAGTCTCGTCGCCCGAGCATCCTGGCCGAACTCGGATTCAGCCACGGGCTCTCGATAGCCGTCATCCTCGTCATCGCTCTTGCGCTGCAGTCGACGCTCCTCACGAGGGTCACGATCCTCGGCGTCATCCCTCAGATCCTGCTCGTCGTGATCGTGAGCCTCGCCTACCTGCAGGGCGAACGCGTCGGGATCGTGTGCGGTTTCTTCGGGGGTCTGATGCAAGATCTGTTGCTGACCGACTCGATCATCGGCCTCTATGCGATGGTGTATCTGCTGATCGGCTTCGCGGTGGGTAGTTTCAGGAAGTACGCGCCGGCCGAATCGGTATGGATGCCCGTGTTCGTGGTCGCCGCGGCGTCTGCTGTTGCCGAGATCAGTTACGCAACACTCAACATCATCATGGGCCAGCGCTGGGTGAGCCTCATGTTCACCCTCAAGGTCGCGAGCCTGGTTGTGCTTTACAACACCCTGTTGACACCGTTCGTGTTCCCGCTCGTGCGTCGTATCGCGGACAGATTCAATCCTGAGAAGGTGTACCGATGGTGAACAGTTTCTCCCCCACGGGAGCGCCCCCCGGGAAGAATCCCTTCGGGATCGATCGGGTCCTGCTCCGTCTCGCGGTTCTTGGCGTCCTCATCGTGGTCGCGTTCGTGGCGCTGTTCTCGCGGCTCTGGTTCCTCCAGGTGCTGGCGTCGGACGACTACACCGATCTGGCCCAGGAGAACCGCATCCGCTTCATCTACTCGGAGCCCTCGCGAGGACGGATACTCGATCGCAACGGCAAGGTGATCGTCCAGAACCGCCTTTCGCTGGCCGTTACCGTGGACCGTCAGATCGTCGATGAACCGGGCGAGCGGCACAAGACTCTCCGGCGGCTTTCGAAGCTCCTGGAGATATCCAAGAAGGACCTCCGCGAGGCTCTGAACGACATCACGGTGTCTCCTTACAAGCCCGTTGCGGTGGCCTATGACGTCAACATGAACGCAGCCAACACGATCAAGGAGAACGGCGAGGACTTTCCGGGTGTCGGCGTCGAGCGTCTGCCGGTCCGCGAGTATCCCCAGGGCATCATCGCTGCTCAATTCCTCGGCTACGTGGGGGAGATCTCCCCCGAGGATCTCGAGTCGAGCTACTTCAAGGGAGCGAATCCGGCCTACCGAGCCGGGGACATCGTCGGCCGCTCCGGGCTCGAGCGGTCCTACGACCGCTCCTTGAGAGGGACTCCATCGATCGACAAGGTGATCGTCAACTCCGCCAGCAACGTCATCCGCTCCGATGAGGTCCAGGAAGAGGTGCCGGGCAAGGATCTGATGCTGTCGATCGACGCGCGTATCCAGAAACTGACCGAGGATGCCCTCGAGTCGGGCATCCAGGTTGCCCGCGGCGCCGGCTATCTCGCGCCCTGGGGTGCCGCGGTCGTGATGGATCCGAACAACGGACAGGTCATCGCCTCGGCCAGCAATCCGACGTTCGACCCCTCGATCCTCGCCGACGGGTTCTCCAACAAGGATCAGAATCTCCTAGAAGGAGGAACTCCGGACGACACTATCGACGACGCG
>JBKJZQ010000078.1:0-3494 GCA_046715095.1 Actinomycetota bacterium
GTGGGCTAGTAGGGTCTGAGTAGGGGGGACAAGCGGAGGAACCGCCGCAACAAACCCGTCCCGCCCCCGGGCGGGGCCCCCAGGCCCCCGGACAATCAGCGCCAGAGGAACATGACGATCGTCTGGATCATCGCCGGGCTTGGTCTCCTGTTCGTGTTCCAGACGTCCCTGGTAGGGGCGCAGGATTCGATCGAGTTCTCGCGTTTCCTTAACCTCGTCCGGGACGGCAGCGTGACCAAAGCGGTCGTCACCGATACGTCGGTCAGCGGCGATTACACCGAGGGCGAGGAGACCAAGAGCTTTATCACGACGCTTCCGGGAACGGGCTACGACACGTTCGAGCTCGGGAAGATCCTGTCGGCCAACGAGGTCGAATGGTCCGGGGCGCAGCCGAGCCCGTGGACCGGGTTGCTGTTCGGCTGGATCTTGCCGTTCGCGATCATCGGTGGTCTCTACTACTTCTTCATCTTCCGGCGCGTTCGCAACCAGCTCGGGGGCGGAGGTGGCCCGCTCCAGATAGGCAAGAACAAGGCCAAGCTCTACGACCGCACCGACATGAAGACCACGTTCGCCGACGTCGCCGGCGTGGATGAGGTCGAAGCCGAGCTGGTCGAGCTGGTCGACTACCTGAAGAATCCCAAGAAATACGAGGCCGTGGGGGCTCGGATCCCCAAGGGTGTGCTGTTGGTGGGAGCTCCGGGGACGGGAAAGACCCTGCTGGCGCGGGCGATCGCGGGGGAGGCGGGGGTTCCGTTCTTCTACATCTCGGCCTCGGAGTTCATCGAGATGTTCGTAGGCCTCGGTGCGGCACGGATGAGAGACCTCTTCCAGCAGGCGCGCGAACGCGCTCCGGCCATCGTCTTCATGGACGAGATCGACTCGATCGGTCAGGCTCGTTCCGGTGCCGCCGGTAACCAGCTCGGCTCTCATCAGGAGCAGGAGCAAACCCTGCAGCAGCTGCTCACCGAGATGGATGGGTTCGAGCCGAACTCGGGAGTGATCATCGTCGCGGCCTCGAACCGCCCGGAGGTGCTCGATCAGGCCCTGGTTAGACCCGGGCGCTTCGATCGTCAGATCGTGGTCAACCTCCCGGACATCAAAGGTCGCGAGGCGATCCTCGAGATCCATGCCCGGGACGTCCCGATGACGAACGAGGTAGACCTCAAGGTGATCGCCCGTCGCACGCCGGGATCCTCGGGCGCTCAGCTCGCCAACATCATCAACGAAGGGGCCCTGCTGGCCGCCCGGCGCAACAGCAAGGTCGTTGAGATGCGTGACATCGAAGAGGCTATCGACCGGGTGACCGCCGGTCTCGAGCGGCGTTCGACCGTGCTGTCCGACAGGGAACGGCGGCTGGTCGCCTATCACGAGCTCGGCCACGCGATGGTCGCGCTCTTCGTCGAGAACGCGGATCCGGTTCACCGCGTCTCGATCATCCCGCGAGGTATTGGTGCGCTCGGCTACACCCAGCAGCTCCCCGACGAGGAGCGGTACCTGATGTCCGAGCCCGAGCTGAGGGACAGGATCGCGGTCCTCCTTGGCGGGCGTTCGGCGGAGGACATCATCTTCGGCTTCGCGACCACCGGCGCCCAGGACGATCTCAGGCGCGCGACCGAGATCGCGCGGCGCATGGTGATGGAGTTCGGGATGTCGGAAGTGGTCGGACCGATCAACATCTCCGACAACGGCCCCCGGTTCCTCGCCCCGTCTTTCCGCCAGGGGGAGTCGGTCTCCGAGGAGACCGAGGTGGCGATCGACCGGGAGGTCAAGGCGATCCTGCTCGACGGGAGGGACAAGGCCCGGAAGATCGTCGGCGAGCACCGTGACGACATGGATGCCCTCGCGGTGATCCTGCTCGAGAAGGAGTCCCTCGACCGCAGGGACCTCGACGAGTACTTCGGGACCGGCCCCGACGACGCCACCGTAGAGCTGAGGGATGGCTCCGCGGGAGCCGGGGACGCCTGAAGTCTCAAGGCTGAACTTGACGTGAAGGCACTCAAGTCTCATACTGGAGAAGAGTCAGATTTAGTGAGCCCATAGCCACCTATGTCGCTCCAGACGCTCCAGATAAATGAGGATGGATGCCATGGATATCAACAAGCTCACGCTCAGATCGCAGGAGGCCTTAGCCGCCGCCGAATCGGGCGCCCGCGCGGCCGATCACCAGCAGATCGGACCCGTCCATCTGCTCGATGCGCTCCTGGCTCAGGCCGAGGGCGTCGTCTACCCCCTGCTCCAGAAGCTGGGAGCCAATCCGGGCGCTCTGAAGACCCGCCTGGGAGCGGTTCTCGGTGGGCTGCCCAAGGTCTACGGAACGATCGAGCTATACCTCTCGGCCGAGCTGAAGGACGTCCTCGAGGCGGCGTTCCGCGAGGCCGAAGGCCTCGGCGATGCGTACGTCTCGACCGAGCATCTCTTGCTCGCTCTCCTCGAAGCCTCCGGCGACGCTGCCGGTGTCTTGCGCGACGCAGGGGTCGAACGGCAAGGGGTCCTCAGCGCGCTGAAGGACATCCGGGGTTCGCAACGGGTCACCGATCAGAACCCCGAGGACAAGTACCAGGCGCTCGAGAGGTACGGCCACGACCTCACCGATGCCGCTCGCAGGGGCAAGCTAGACCCGGTCATCGGGCGCGATGACGAGGTCAGGCGCGTGATCCAGGTTCTGTCACGTCGGACCAAGAACAACCCGGTGCTGATAGGGGAGCCCGGGGTCGGTAAGACTGCGATCGTCGAGGGTCTCGCCAACCGCATCGTCGCCGGGGACGTCCCCGAGTCGTTGAAGGGCAAGCGCCTCGTCTCGCTCGACATCTCCTCGATGGTCGCGGGCTCGAAGTTCCGCGGCGAGTTCGAAGAGCGGTTGAAGGCAGTCCTCAAGGAGATCGTCGATTCGGACGGTGAGATCATCACGTTTGTCGACGAGCTTCACACGGTCGTAGGTGCAGGTGCCGCCGAGGGTTCGATGGATGCCGGCAACATGATCAAGCCGATGCTGGCGCGCGGCGAGCTACGCATGATCGGCGCGACCACGCTCGACGAATACCGCAAGCGCGTCGAGAAGGACCCCGCCCTCGAACGACGTTTCCAGCCCGTGCTGGTGGGCGAGCCTTCGGTGGCCGACACGATCGCGATCCTTCGCGGGCTGAAGGAGCGTTACGAGGTTCATCACGGTGTCCGCATAAAGGACTCCGCCCTCGTTTCGGCTGCGATGTTGTCGGATCGGTACGTCACCGGTCGGTTCTTGCCGGACAAGGCGATCGACCTCATGGACGAGTCTGCCTCGAGCCTTCGCATCGAGATCGACTCGATGCCGACCGAGATCGATGTTCTCGACCGCCGGGCCAAGCAGCTCGAGATCGAAAAGGCGGCGCTCCAGAAGGAGACCGACGACGCCTCGCGCAAACGCTTGAACAAGATCCAAGAGGAGCTCGCGTCTCTCCATGAAGACATGGACGGGATGGAGGCGCATTGGGTCCAGGAGAAGGATGCGATCGATC
>JBKJZQ010000079.1:0-5213 GCA_046715095.1 Actinomycetota bacterium
GGTTCAGAAAGGGCTACCGAGAGATTGAGTAGCCCGAACAAGAATCTGCTCCACATCACCGAGCTGAGCCGCGACTTCGCTCACGCAAGCAGAACTCCCCTTATCCTGGAGTCATGAGAAGGAAGACGCTCTACGCGATCATCTTGCTCCTGATGGCGATCTCGATCGCGGGGACGATCAGCGTCGCAAAGATGTGGGGTGGGTTCTAGCCGAAGGTCCCTTTCCGCGACCTGAGGTTCGTGATCAGCATCTGCTGGATCGTGTCGCGGATCGAATCGGTGAGATCGAAGACCAGCATCGCGTCATCGGCAGCATCATCCGGGTAGTCGTCCATCGCGATCGGCTCGCCGAACTCGATGATCCACTTGCTCGGCAGCGGGATGAGCCCCAGCGGTCCCAGTAGGGGGAACGTCGGAGTGATCGGGAAGTAGGGAAAGCCGAGCGCCTTCGCGAGTGGTCTGACGTCGGCGATCATCGGATAGGTCTCTTCGGCTCCGACTATCGCTACCGGGATGATCGGAACCTTGCTTCTCAACGCGACCTCGATGAACCCACCGCGGCCGAAACGCTGGAGCCTGTAGCGGTTCTTCCAGCCCTTGCCGACGCCCTTGAAACCTTCGGGGAACACACCGACGAGCTCGCCACGGCGCAGAAGCTCGAACGCGTCCTCGTCACAGGCGACCGCGTTGCCGGACTTGCGGGCGAGCGAAGAGATGAACGGGGTACTCCATACGAGGTTCGCCCCGATGTTGCGGATGACCCTGTGCCCTGGATGCTCGGACGCGACCGCGTGTTGCATCATCACCGCGTCGAGAGGGATCGTTCCCGAGTGGTTGCCCACGAGCAGCGCGGGTCCGTCGGAAGGGATGCGATCCATGCCGATCGTCCTCACCCGGAAGTAGTCGTAGAGGCGCCCTGCGAGCGGCATCAGGATGTCCCGGTACAGCTCCTCGTCGAATCCGAAGTCGTCGATCGCATAGCTCCCTGCGAGACGGCGCTCGAAGAAGTTCCGGAGCCGCTCGACCGGATCGGTAGATGATTCCTCGACGCGGGCCCGCGCCGTCTGTCTGCGCGCCTTTTCGGTTGCCTCGGCGCGAGTCTCCTCATGCCCGCCGTGGGTCCGACAGAACCCCGAGAGCCCGACAGACTCCCTCTTGCAGCGCTTGCCGTCCCTGGTCGTCGCCCGACAGCGGTTCGGGCCGGGCTGACCACGTCCATCGATCGGGATGATCTCAGCCTCAGGCATCGGTCGTCTTCCGTTCGCTCTCGGCCTTCGTCCTCAGATACTCGAACAGCTCGCGCTCCCAGGTCGGATGCGCATTTGGCTCGGGGGGGTGATCCTTGTCGCGGTGATCTCGGAAATCCTCGATCGCCTGCTCGGTCGTGTAACGCGGTTGGAAGCCGAGGTCGCGGAGCGCTCGTCCCGTATCTACGACGCGGCCGTTCACCAGAAGCTTCAGCTGATCTTCCGGGAAGTCAACGAGATTGAAGCGGCGCAGCAGTTCGGCCGCGGAGCCGGCTAGCGGCACCAGCAGAGGCAGCTCCACGCGCCCGAGCATCCGGATCGCCTTGGAGAGATACACGACCCCGTCGGAAGCGATGTTGAAGATCCCCCGGAGCTCCATCGAGAGAGCGCGGTAGAGAGCCTCGACCGCGTCCTCTTCGTGAAGCAGTTGTAAGCGCGGGTCGAAGCCGAGCGCCGTCGGGATCACGGGGAGGGAGAGGTACTCGGTCATCGACGTTCTCACGGTGGGGCCGACGACGTTCTGGGTCCGGAGGATCGACAGTGCCACGTCCGGTCTACGACGTCCGAAGTCGCGCACGTAGGTCTCGGCCTCGGCGCAGTCCCTCCCATAGCCGGAGAGATGTGCTTGCCGGTCCGAGTAGCTCTCGGGGATCAGCGAAGGTTCACCTGCGTGAGATCCATAGACCGCCGTGGACGACTTCATCACGACTTTCTTCACCCGCGTTGCGCGCTGCGCTGCGGCGAGAAGCTGCATCGTCCCGATGACGTTGCTCTCCTTCATCTGCGAACGACCGCCGAGCCTGCCCGGACTCGAGGCGATGTTCGTATGGACGATCGTGTCGACCTTCGTCGCTTCGAGGATGCGCGCAACCAAAGGATTACGGATGTCTGCGCGGATGAATTCGAGACCCTCGATCGGAACCGGAGGCTCCTCGAGATCAACGCCAACGAGGTGCTCGACCCCGGAGTCGTTCTCGAGTCGCTTCGCCAGGCGAAGGCCCAAGAACCTCGACGTGCCGGTGATCAGTATCCGGCGGCGGCCCTTGTCCTCTTGGGTGGAACCGGTGCTCTCAGCCATGGGGCCACGCTACCCCGATGGAGGACCGACGATCGCGGTCGAGCCGGCCCTGGCTCTCAGCTGGGCGGCCGCGTCTCCCTTGTTCACCGAGAGCGACAGGTACCTATAAGAGTCCTCGACGAGGAGGAACTCACCCTGATCCACATGCGAGTAGGAGGTTCCGAGGTCGATGTTGAGGCGGTGTCCTTCGATCCTGACCTCGAGCCGCGTCGCGTCCCCGAGACCCACCTGACCGAGCTGTTGCCGCCCGAGGTTCAACTGGAGGTTGCCGAAGCGATCGACCTGGAGGGCTTCGGCATGGAGGTGGTCGTCGTGGATCCATGCGGCGGGGATCTCCAAACGGACCAGCTCGTCGATCTTGAGCTCCGCCCCCAACTCCGACGGGTCGACGCCGGCCGCGAGGTGAGCGGTGGCAGGAGCGAAGACGTCCCTCCCTTGGAAGGTGCGAGAGATCGGGCGCAGGAGGAACGACTCATCGGTGATCTCGTGAGCGCGCTTGATGCCGCCCGACGACTCCGCGGCCGGGATCAAGACACCGTTGTCCGGGCCCACGAAGCACTCGCCCCATCCGGTCTCGATCGCGATCGCCTTGCGGCCGGAACCAACGGTGGGATCGACGACCGCGAGATGAACCGAGTCTGGGAGGAACGGGAGCGACTGCTGCAGGACGATCGCCCCGTGACGGATGTCCTGACGCAAGATGTTGTGGTCGATGTCGATGATCTTCAGGTGCGGGGCGATCCGGAGCATGACCCCGTGACAGACCCCGACGAACTCATCCTCGAGCCCATAGTCGGAAAGGAACGTGACGACCCCCGAATTCTTCACAGGCGGCATCCTATCCAGAGCCCCTGAGTCACGAAACGAGTCACGAAACCCGGACCGTTCTCAGGGGAGGAGAAAGGCAGAAGGGCGGTCCTCGCCATTGACTAGGGTTTTGACCCTCCCTATGCTCCAGAGACCCCGCTCCGCTCGAGGGCGACGATGCTCGGAGAGACGTGGACCAGTTCCTCGTTATGGACCAGGAATGGCAAGACCAGGCTGCCTGCCGGGAGATCCCGCTCGAGACCTTCTTCCCGCCTGCCGAACAGGAGGCGACCGACGCCAAATCGGTATGCCTCGGCTGCTGTGTCAAGAACGAGTGCCTCGAGTTCGCCATCCAGGCGGGGGAGCGGTTCGGGATCTGGGGCGGTCTCACGCCCCAGGAACGGCGCTCGCTGGTCGCACGGCGACGCAGCAGGGCAGCCCTCCTCGAAACCGCTACGGAGTAGCGAAGTGTCCCGAGTGCAACGGCAGAGCTCGTTGTGCGAGGGATACTGAGGCCGAAGAGTTACTTACCCTGCTGACGACGCTGCCAGCGCGTCTTCTTCAGCATCTTGCGGTGCTTCTTCTTGCGCATCTTCTTGCGGCGCTTCTTCACCAGTGACGGCATCCGTTACCCCTTCCCTAGGTAGCATTCGACACGTGTCGGTCATTCGGTCCCGAACAGGTGTCTCAGGTCGACGGGACCCTTGGCCCGTCCCGAGATGTCCATGCGGATCGAGCCAAGACGGAGACCCTTGACGCCTTCGCTCACCGGAGAGATCATCCGCAGGATGTCCTCCCCCGAGTCGTACTCGAGCACGCCGATACCGACGCAGTGGCCGTCCCCATCCTCCATGCCCACGACGAGTTCGTCGAGCAGGGCCAGATCGAACTCTGGGGGCAGCGTGGGCATGAACACCGTCGGCTTCACCCTCCAGCGAGACGATCCGTGGGCGAAGTAGGCGGCGAACGCTTCCTCGCGAGCCTGCATCCGCTCGTCCACGGACCTCGGACGAACCTCCGGGGCCACCTCTAGCTCGATCACTTCCGCGGGGGTGAACCTCTGGGCCAGACCCACGAGCGGCTCGAGCTCCCCGCCCCGCTCGAGCGCGACCACGAAGTCGGGGGAGATCAGATCCAGCTTGAAGTACTTGAGCGTCTGTCCGTAGATCCCCGACACCAGGCTCGAGGAGTCGATGACGATGAGGTCGCTGCCCCTGGCGCGGGCCTGGTTCACGAGCTTCATCGTGCTCGTGATCAGGGGCAGCAGGTGCCCTTTGGAAACGAGCGAGCCGACGAACCCGAGGCCGTCGGCCACCCGGAGCCCTTCGGGAGAGAACTCGGTCGACGCGTCGACGAACCGCAGGCCGGTCGTGGTCGGAGGCCCGATCGTGGACTGGGCGACGTCACCATCGACGATCGCGGTCCGGATGCCGGCCGCTACGGCTCGCTTGGCCAGCTCGAGACAAAAGGTCGTCTTGCCTGAATCGAGGGCACCCATGAGGAACACGGCACCTGGATTCTCGATCAGCCGGTCGAGGGCCCTTTCCATCTCACTCTTCATCTCGATCCACTTTCCTTGTGACTGTTGATCGGAGGATTCCTCGAACGCCCGGGAGACGCTTTGAGCTCAGGAGCCGGCCAAACAAGAGGACCGCCCCCGAAGGAACGGTCTTGACCTCCTGGTGACTCTGCACCGGCGTGGCCTTGCCCGGACCTACGCTGCGCCGAGAGCGCCGTCGCCTGGAGGGTCAGCCTGCGTCCATGTACCTCTCGTCGAGATACCTGCGGGCGTCTTCTTCCCTTATGCGATACCCACGGCCCACCCGGACGGCGCCGAGCTGACCGGACTTGATCAACCGGTAGACGGTCATGTTGGACACCCTGAATCGACGCGCAACCTCGGCAACGGTGAGAAACATGGACGTCATCCCCGATTCGCTCATAGTGGGGGGAGTATAGCAAGGCTCGTTTCCCCAGGTCAGAGGGCGTTTTTGGGGCCAGCCACTCGCACGCGCCGGCGGCACCTCGGGATCAAGAACAAGAAGCGGGCCGCCTCGGCGGGACGCAGAACATCAGGGCCGC